>CACFNV010000004.1 GCA_902567635.1 uncultured Alphaproteobacteria bacterium | reverse complement strand
AACCTACATCTAAAACGTTTTTTCCACTTATTTTTATGTCAAAAAAATCTAGTGCGAAACTAAGTTTTTGTGCTCCTCTACTCACCCAACGGCTTTTATCAAGAACGATCAACTCGGCTGTTTCTTCTATATTTTTTGAAGGTTTTGCGCATAGTTTTTTATTTACTAATACCCTGCCTTTTTTTATAAGTTCGTGAGCCTTACTTCTTGAGGAGGTCAAGCCTCTAAAATTTATTAATTGATCAAGTCTCAAATTGAATGTCTTAAAGTATTAAATTGTTGGTACTGTATATATAAATTAGTATAAGCTGAAGCATATAATTAGAATGAGTTTTTTTATGATCGGTGAAAACGAAAAGAGACTTGCAGAAGATTGGTTTAAGTCCCTAAGGGACATAATATGCCAGGAATTTGAAAATATTGAGTATCTCCATCAAAAGTTGGATAGCAATAACGATAGCAAGCCTGGTAAATTTGAACAAAAAGAAACTAAAAGGGACTCTGGTAATAATACTGATGGAGGTGGGGGTGTTATGTCAATTATGAGAAACGGAAGAGTTTTTGAAAAAGTTGGCGTCAATGTATCTGCTGTTTATGGGCTACTTGCAACAGAAGCCCAGGCAAGTATTACTGCAAGAAAAAAAATTCCAAATCTAAAAGAAGATCCTCGTTTTTGGGCTTCTGGTATTAGTCTTGTTGCCCACATGAGAAACCCGCTTACACCCGCCATTCACTTAAACACTCGAATGTTCTGGACCCCTCAAGCATGGTGGTTTGGGGGCGGTACAGATCTTAATCCATCAATAGTTAATGATGAAGACACAAAATTCTTTCACGGGGTATTAAAAAAATTCTGCGATAGGCATGACAGGGATTACTACTCAAAATTTAAAGAGTGGGCAGATACATATTTTTTTATTCCTCACAGAAAAGTAGCCAGAGGAGTAGGAGGTATATTTTATGATGATTTATCCACCGGAAACTGGGAAAATGATTTTGAATTCACAAAGGATGTGGGGAATGCATTTGTAGAGGCATATATCCCTATAACAAAAAAGCACTTTTTAAAATCATGGACGGATGATGACAAAAAAACTCAAGAGATAAAAAGAGGACTCTATGCCGAGTTTAACTTAGTACATGATCGAGGGACTAAGTTCGGTCTTCAATCTGGTCACAATGCCGAAGCAGTTTTAATGAGTCTTCCTCCAACGGCTAAATGGATATAATCACAAGTATTTTATAAGTTTTTTTTCTGAAATTTTGAAGTCTGACTCAAGCCAAATATTTCTAAGATATTCTAGCTTTTCACCAGCAGCCACTTCATTATTTAATTTTTTATTAATAGAAGAAAATGTTAGGGGGAATATTTTTTTTGATCCTTCCTTCAAAAAATTTATTTCCTGATCAGTTATTTTAAGGTCATTTCTTACCGCGTTTATTATTAAGCAATCTAATGCTTTTTCAAAACCAAGAATAAAACCTAAGTACTTTAATTTTCTCATTTTTCCCAAAGATTCTTTCAAAGCTTCACAGTATTTTTTCTCTTTTTTTGACAAAAAATTTTCTGGATTTTTAATATTTAAACTCAAAACCCTCCTTTCTAAAATTGGATAAAGTTTATATTTTTTTTCAAAAAAAATTAAACTCTTAATTCTTTTCTTATTAAAAGAACCTAAAAATTCCTTATAGATTTTTGCTTCTTCCAGACACTCCAAAGATATAGTTGGGTCAACAGATAACAAGATTCGTTTTAATTCAGAAGAAATTCTTTCTTTACTTATTATATCTAATTTATCTTTATACTTACCAATAACTTTTAAATAATTTTTTTCAACATTCTGATAATTTAAGTCTAACTCTGCTATTAAGCGAAAAAATCTTAAAATCCTTAAGAAGTCTTCTTTTATTCTTTTGTCTGCATTACCTATGAACCTCAGTTTTTTTTCCTTTAAATCCTCAAAGCTATCTAATGGATCAACCAAATTACCTTCTTTCGAGCAATAAATAGCATTAAATGTAAAGTCTCGCCTCTTTGCGTCATCAGTTATATCCCGAGAAAACTTGATCTTTGCAGATCTACCAAAAGTCTCGATATCTTTTCTAAAAGATGTTATCTGGAATCTCTTTTTCATGAATTTAACGAATAATGTCCCGTATTTGGAGGCACGCTTATCAAACTCTAGTCCTTCTTTTTTTAAGATTTTAATTATTTCACTGGGCCAACCATTTGTTGCTAAGTCAATATCGGTAAATACTTTACCTAAAAAATAATTTCTTAAAGCACCTCCTACAATAAAACAGTCCAATTCTTGTTTATTTATTAGCTCCAACAAGGCAAATGCCTCTGGACCAAAAACTTTTTTAACATTAATCGGTTTCAAAATACGGGCCTTATCTATAAAAAAATTTTTCTGAAAGATTGTATAGAATTCTCGCTGTCGCACCCCAAATATAATAAGAACCATAAGGTATAGCCAAGTACTTCCTATTTGGATTTTTTATATTAAGAAAATGATGGCTAAACTTCTTTTTTTCTAAAACAAAGGTCAATGGTACTTCAAAAATTTCCTCAACCTCATCAGAGTTTTTTATAAGCTCATCATGTGGAGAAATAATTCCTAAAAAAGGAAATATTCTGAAACCTGTTATAGTTTCGTGTGATTGCAAGCTACCAAAAATATTAATATTATTTGTGTTAACACCTATTTCTTCACTAGTTTCTCTCAAAGCCGTATTAAAAAGGTTTTTATCTCCAGTATCATATTTTCCCCCCGGAAAAGAAATTTGACCCGCATGTTTCTTTAGTTTACTTGATCTCTTAGTCAAGATTAATTTCCAGCCACTTCCTCGTAACACCAGAGGAACCAAGACTGCCGATGATATTAAATCATATTCTTGAGATTCAAATAAAGTTCCTGTATCGGAAGTAGTTTCGGGCTTTCTGTCAGGCTTAACATGATAATTAACAGAAAAAACAACTTCTTTTATTCTTTGGATTATTTTAATGTTGTCATTCATGCTTGTATTTGTCCAAGTAAAATTATCTATCGATTTTTAGTCTATAAATTTTACCACAAAACTGACAGTCTGCTTGGATTATACCTTTAGAGTCTTGCATTACTTCAAGTTCTTTTCTCGAATGGCCTTTTAAGGTAGATAATAATTTATCCTCTCTACAAGAGCAGCCAAACTTGATTTTTTTAGGAGTATATACCGTTATGTCCATACTATTGAATAAGTCATTCAAAAATTGGTATTCATCAATTTTTTCTTGGTTTGAATAAATTCGTACCTTTTCAGTTATTCTATTTGAAAAATCTTTCCAATTTTTTCTTTCTAAAGTTTGTTTTTTTTCTTTAACATTTGGTAATTCTTGAACCATTAAACCAAGCGCATTCCAAGAAGGCTCTTTATCGCTTTGATGGTTTTTCGTTATATTTAAAGAAAATAATGTGAGTATCTGTTCTGATTGAAAAAAGTATGTTTCTGCTGACCTAGCCAAATCACCTTTTACTATTGGGGTAATACCTTTGTATGGTTCCATATTTCTCCCTTGGTCAATAATTAAAGAAAAAAAACCTTTTCCAATTAAATCACTTGAAATTTTTTGACCAGAGAAATCCCTTGTTTTATCATAGTCAGCATAAGCTCTAAGCCTCGCTACCCCATTCTTTTTAATAGGAGCGAAGTAGTCTGTAGCCAAAAGTTTAACTGGTCCCTCACCTCTTATTTGCAACGATAATCGCCATCTTAGTTTAATCATTTCCCCAATTAATGCCGTTAAAAGAGTAACCTCAGCTAATAGCAGTGCAATTCTATTAGGATAATTATGGTTTTTTAAAATATCTTCAAGCATTGGCCCAACCCTAGCAAGACGTCCTCGAACATTCTTCTTGTCAAACTGAAAAGCCAACATTGAATCCATAAACATAAATGATTTCCTTTTCTATTTAAATTTAGTCTTTATTTTAGAAATTGAGCTCGGTCTACAGAATTTTAATAAAATGGGAAAACAGTTGATAAGATTCGGTGAAAATAAAAAAAGTAACATCAAATATAAACGTAGAATTGGTGTTTATGGTTTACTTGTTTATGAAAACAAACTTATTCTTACAGAACAAGAAACTAGAGATAAAACTCTCGAAATTCAGCTTCCAGGCGGTGGAGTAGATAAAGGCGAACAATATATTCATGCGCTCCACAGGGAAGTAATGGAAGAAACAGGATGGCACATTAGAGTTTTAAAAAAAGAAGGTGTTTTTCAAAGATTCACCTTTATGCCCGAATATAATCTCTGGGCACACAAAATTTGCCATATCTATAGATGCAAACCAATTTATAAAAGGTCTTTAATATTAGAAAAAGGTCACAATTATCTTTTTTCAAACTACACAACTGCTATTGAACGGCTTGAAGATCCTGGATTTAAGCATTTTGTAAAAATTTTGAGAAATCAATTTGACAGACGTTCTAGTAATTCTAGGTTGGGCCAGCTATCAGCAGGCAAACCATAGAGCAATTGCAATTTTCTGACTGATTGCCTAGTTTTAGCTCCCAAAATCCCATCAATTTTTCCAACATCGTAACCCCTTTTATGTAATAAATTTTGAAGCAAAATCATTGAATCAATTGTCAAAATACCTTCCGGGTTTTTATGTTTATATTTTTTTCTTCCCTCTAATCGTGTAGCTAGATGCGCCGCTGTAACGGTGTAAATAAAACTATCATTCCATTTCAAATATATTTCAAAATTTCTATAAACCAAAAACGCTGGGCCATATCTTCCTTGAGGTAATAATAAGGTAGATTCCCTATTATATTTTTCTGAGAAATCTCCCTGTCTTAACTTTACACCTAGTTTTTTCCACTCTCTTAAGGGTCTGGATCGCCCAAATCCCGCTAACTGCCAATTGAAGTTTTCTGATAAAAATACTTCGTCTAACCAGGGTTCGTTCTTAACCCAACCCATATGTCCAATTAGGTTTGCTGCAGTCATTATGGCATCCTCTGCAGATTCCTTTAACAAAACCTTCCCATCTCCGTTCCCATCGAATCCAAACTCAAGAATGTCTTTAGGCAACATTTGAACTTGTCCTATTTCTCCTGCCCAAGCACCAGTAGTTTTTTCAGCATCAATATCACCTCTCTCGACCAATTGAATAGCTGCTATGAATTCAGGTTGGAACAATTCTGGACGCCTGCAATCAAACCCCAGTGTAGCCAGAGAACTTAGTGTATGAAATTCCCCTTGAACTGCTCCGAAATCTGTTTCCATCGCCCAGAAAGCAGTAATTACTTCCGCAGGGACGCCAAACAGCCTATTTGCTTGCTCAAATATATTTGAATGCTTCTTTATATTTTTTTTTCCGTTAACTAATCGGTAGTTATTTATTGCTCTTCCTGAAAAGTCCATAAAGCTCATCTTAAAGCTTTTTTGCCTTCTATCCATTTCAATAATTTTTTTATTAAATTTCGTAAATTTTAACGCTTCTGATATTGCTTTCTCACTCACTCCTTTTTTTTGAGCATGTTTTTTTGCTTTTTCTAAAAAAACTTGAAAATCCCCTCCACATTCCGCAAAAACATCACTTGCGAAAACAACACCACTACTTGAAAAAAAGCAAAGAAGGCCCAGCAACAAACTAATTTCTTTTATTTTTTTTGAAATGAACGATTTCATATTAATTCACAAAACTCTATTTAATACCCAACACATCAGACATACTATACAGACCGGGATCTTTGCCTAAAGCCCATATAGCAGCCTTTATAGCTCCATTAGCAAAAATATTTCTTGATAGAGCTTCATGTTTTATAGAAATTTTTTCATTTTCAGAAGCGAAAATAACCTCATGCTCCCCGATCACTCCACCTCCTCTCAAAGATGCGAAGCCAATTTTTCCTCTTTCTCTCACGCCTGTTATGCCTTCCTTATTGTATGACGCTAAATCAGATAACTTTTTTCCCCGTGCTATAGCAACTGATTCGCCTAACATTAATGCTGTACCAGATGGGGCGTCTACCTTGTTTCTGTGATGCATCTCTAATATTTCCACATCAAAATCTAAATCCAGTGATTTTGCCACTTTTTCCACTAACTTGGTAAGCATGTTTATCCCCAAACTCATATTTCCTGCTTTAACAATAGGAATTCTGCTAGAAGAGGTAAGTATTTCTTTTTCCTGATTTTCATTGAAGCCAGTGGTACCAATAATGTGGGCTACTCCAAGATTCGCACAAATATTTGAACTATAAACAGTATTGGCAGGTCGAGTAAAATCAATTGCTGCGTCGCTTCCTTCAAGAGACTCATGCAAATTGTCTGAAACAATAATATTATTATTTTTTCCATTCATAATCTTACCAATATCTCTTCCTACCCATTTATGATTTTTCATTTCTGAAACAGAATGCAAAATTACTCGGTTTGATTCTAAAGCTTCACTTATTATAGTTGATCCCATCCTTCCGGATGCTCCTAGAACACAAAGCTTTAACCGATTTTTCATTTTATCCTCAAAGACTATATGAATAATTTTGAATATACATTACTACTACCTTATAGTTCAAATATTGTAATCAAAGATTTTTCCCGTGGTCAAAAGAAATAAGAAAGCTAAATCTAATGGTGAATTCTCTCAAAGGCAATTGAGAGTTTCAGAATTGATTAAGAGAATCACTTCTTCAATATTATTAGACTCAAATTTTTATGACGAAAATAAAAAAAATTACTCTGCCTCCGTAAGTGAAGTCAGATGCTCTCCGGACCTGAAAATAGCAACTGTATATGTTTTACCTATTTCAAGAGTAGGTTCAGATGAACTTATTTTTTTTCTGGAAAAGAAAAAAAGTGAGATAAGGCATGCTCTAGGTAAAAAACTTAGTCTTAAATTTCTTCCTGAGTTGAGATTTAAAGCTGATGAGCTGATCGAGCAAATTGAAAAAACAAATAAAATTTTTGAAGAAATTGATAAAAAGAATTCGACATAGAGGTACTAACAAAAATCCAATCAATGGGTGGCTTATAATTGATAAACCTGCAGGTCTAACTTCTAACAAGGTTATCCAAAGAATTAAAAATCATATCAAACCAAAAAAAATTGGTCACGCTGGAACTCTTGATCCAGATGCTACTGGCGTTCTTCCAGTAGCAATGGGGGAAGCTACAAAAGTAATTCCATATTTGATGAGCCAAAAAAAAACCTATGTATCCACTATAAAATTTGGAATAAAAACAGATACTGACGATGTTAGCGGTAAGATACTTAAGCGATCAAATTATAGACCCACTGAAAGGGAAATTTCTGAAGCTTTAAAATATTTTTCAGGACAAATATATCAAAAACCACCAATTGTTTCAGCCGTCAAAGTAAATGGATTTAGAGCTTATAAACTATTTCATTTAGGGCAAAACATCTCACTCAAATCTAGGAAACTATTAGTTTCAAATATTAAAATTATATCTCGAATAGATGCAGAAAGATGCTCAATATCATTCGCTTGTGGGAAGGGCGGTTATGTAAGGTCAATCGCTAGAGATATTGGTGATTTTTTAGGTTGCTTTGGGTGTGTAGAAACCTTGACAAGAACAAGCTATGGGCATTTTGAAATTGAGAATAGCATAAAGCTAGAAAACTTATTAAATATTTCTTTGGAAGAAGTTAAGAATCTGACTTTAGGAATGGAGAAAGGGTTTTCTCATTTAAAATATTTTGAGTGTTTAAGGGAGGATTATAAAAAACTAGAAAATGGAATTCCAATAAAAAATATTTATGATCAAACAATAAAAACTGAAGATGAAGTAGTAGCATTTTTTGAAGGAAGACCTATTTGTATTTTAAGTTGTAAAAACACCCTCCTCAAACCTAAAAGAAAATTTAATTTGGATTAAATCAAAAGAATTCATTAATAGTTAAATTTTTCTTTCTTTTTTCTTGAAATGATTTATCAATACTTTTAGATAAAAACTCCTAACTGGACGACATCCTGGTAGGAAAAAAAAAGGAGAAGAAGATGTCGATTTCTGCAGACGATAAACAACAAGTTATAAAAGAGTATTCTACTAAAAAAGGAGACACTGGCTCTCCAGAGGTACAGGTTGCAATTCTTACAAAAAGGATCATCAATCTTACAGAACATTTCAAAACACACAAAAAGGATAACCACTCTAGAAGAGGTCTTTTAAAAATGGTATCTCTAAGACGTAAACTCCTTGATTATGTTCGCTCAAAAGACGAAGACCGTTATAAGGATCTGATTAAGAGATTGGACATCAGAAGATAGAAGTCTTCCACAATAATTACTTAATAAATCCAAAAAAATTAATAAATTACAAAAAAGGCAAGATATGTTTAATGAAATAAAGAAGTCCATAGAGTGGGGTCATGATACGTTAACTCTAGAGACAGGAAAGATAGCAAGGCAAGCAGACTCAACTGTAATAGCCACCTATGGAGAAACAATGGTAATGGCAGCTGTGGTATTTGCAAAGGAAAGCAAGCCTGGTCAAGATTTTTTTCCCCTTACGGTTAATTACCAAGAAAAATATTATGCAGCTGGAAAGATACCTGGTGGGTTTTTTAAGAGAGAAGCCAGGCCAACAGAGAAAGAAACTTTAACTAGCAGGTTGATTGATAGACCTATAAGACCATTGTTTGTCGAAGGTTTTAAACACGAGGTACAAGTGACTTGTACCGTTTTAAGTCACGATTTAGAAAATGACCCGGATATCGTTGCTATGATTGCCGCTTCAGCTGCACTTACTCTCTCAGGGGCACCATTTTTAGGACCTATTGGTGGCGCCAGGGTCGGATTTGTAAATGGCTCATATGTTCTTAATCCATCAGTTGAAGACATGGGCGGTATAAAAGACAATAATGAACAAAGACTGGATTTAGTAATTGCTGGAACTAAGGATGCAGTAATGATGGTCGAGTCTGAAGCTTATGAGTTATCAGAAAAGGAAATGCTTGGGGCTGTAAAATTTGGTCACGAACAAATGGTGCCTGTTATTGAAATGATAATTGACCTTGCTAAATCAGCAGCAAAGGTGCCTTTTAATTTTGAATATACTACAAATAGCGATCTATATAAAAAGGTAAAAAAAGAGGGTAACAAACCTTTATCAGATGCATTCAAAATTTCAGATAAAAAAGAAAGGCAAACTGCAATTTCGGAGGCTATTGAAAAAGTAAAAGCTTCACTCTCGGACGAAGATCTTGAAAGTGACGAACTTCCTGAGCTAATTAAGAAGGTTGAATCAGAAATTGTCAGAAACAATATTCTCAAAAACGGTAAAAGAATTGATGGTCGCGATTTATCAACTGTAAGGCCAATAGCGTGTGAAACTAGATTACTGCCCAGAACTCATGGATCATCTCTCTTTACTAGAGGTGAAACTCAAGGATTAGTGGTTACAACTCTTGGTGCAGGCGATGACGAACAAATCATTGATGCTCTTGACAAAGAAGGAAGGGTAAACTTCATGCTCCACTATAATTTTCCACCCTATTCAGTTGGAGAGTGTGGCAGAATGATGGGGCCAGGTCGGCGAGAGATAGGCCACGGAAAACTCGCTTGGAGAGCCCTTCAAGCTGTGTTACCAACGGCCGAAGATTTTCCATATACAATAAGGGTTGTGTCTGAAATAACTGAGTCTAATGGATCATCTTCTATGGCTACAGTATGCGGTTCATCTCTTTCAATGATGGATGCGGGAGTTCCCTTAAAAGCGCCAGTTGCGGGAATTGCAATGGGTTTAATTTTAGAAGGCGATGAATTTGCCGTTTTAACAGACATTCTGGGAGATGAAGACCACCTCGGAGACATGGACTTTAAGGTTGCGGGTACTGAAGCTGGAATTACATCATTACAAATGGACATAAAAGTGGCAGGAATAACATCTGAAATCATGGAAAAGGCTTTGGGCCAAGCTAAAGATGCCCGCCTTCATATTTTGTCTGAAATGAGCAAATCTTTGTCGAAAACATCAGATTTTTCTAAATATGCTCCAAGAATAGAGTCCTTGAATGTTCCAAGTGATAAAATCCGAGAAGTTATAGGCAGTGGTGGAAAAGTAATACGCGAGATTGTTGAGCTTTCTGGAGCTAAAGTAGATATTAATGATGATGGGTTAGTTAGACTAGCTTCTCAAAATCTTGAAAGCATCGAAAAAGCGAAGCAAATGATTAAAGAAATAGTAGAAGATCCAGAAGTGGGAAAAATTTATAAAGGAAAAATTGTCAAGTTGATGGATTTTGGAGCCTTTGTTAATTTCTATGGAAAAAGAGACGGGTTGGTACACGTTAGCCAAATAGCAAATGAAAGAATTAATCATCCAAAAGATGTTCTGAAGGAAGGACAAGAAGTTTCTGTAAAACTTATTGGCTTAGATGATAGAGGAAAAAGTAAACTATCAATGAAAATTGTTGATCAAGAAACTGGTGAAGAAATCCCTAAACCTGCAAAAGAAGATTAAACAATTTTCTTTAAATCCAACCTGACAACTGCGTCTTTGCTATTTTAAAAAGAGCTTTTAAGTGGCTAGCTTGGTCATTTAGACACGGAATATAAGTAAAGTTTTGCCCTCCAGCATTTAAGAAGCTTTCTCTAATCTCGCCGTTGATCTCTTCTAAAGTCTCTAAACAATCAGATGAGAATGCTGGCGCAATTACCGCGATATTCTTTACACCTTTTTCTGCTAGATCAGCTACCAATTGTACTGTGGATGGACCGATCCATTTTTCAGGACCAAACTTTGACTGAAATGATGTGGTCAAGTCAACTGAAGTCCAACCCAATTCTTCCATAATTAGCCTTGTTGTCTTTTGGCACTGACAATGATAGGGATCGCCCGAGAGCAAATACCTCTCTGGAACGCCGTGATATGACAAGACTAGGTGTTCCGGTTTTTTCTTGGTATTTTTAAATGAAGATTTAATTGAGTCGCATAAAGCTTTTATATAATCTTTATCATCAAAATATGGGGGAACTGTTCTAATTGCAGGCTGCCAATTTAATTTCATTAATGATCTAAAAACCTGATCGTTTGCAGTTGCTGTAGTAGGAGCTGCATATTGAGGGTATAAAGGAAAAAAAAGTATTTTGTTACACCCTTGATCTTTCATTCCTCTGATAACCTTTTCTGTTGAGGGCTTTCCATATCGCATACAAAAATCTACTACAATATTATTTCCAAGCTCTTGCTTACAAAGAGTAGCTAATTTTTTTGCTTGTTTTCTTGTTATTGTTAAAAGAGGGCTTTCATTTTCTTTATTGTTCCATACCTGCCTATAGGCTTCACCAGATGAAAAGGGCCTTCTTAACAAGATCAAGCTTAGTATAGGCTTCCAAATCCAAGGTGAATAATCTATCACCCGTCTGTCGGACAAAAATTCTTTCAAATAGCGCCTAACTGACCAATAATCTGTTGCTTCTGGAGTACCCAAATTAGCTATAATCAATCCTATCTTTTCTTTTGGAATTTTTGGATGATCCTTTGGGGAATTATCTAACTTTTGAAACATGCCCTAGTATTTCCTATGATATAAGCAATAACTAAGCTATAGTTCAAATTTTTCAATTATTTTTCTGATAATAAGCTTATTTATTTTTCACCATAAAGATAAATAATTTCAAAAGTTGCTCTTATTCCATTATTATTTTTGTCAGTTTTCTTGAAAGGATGATTTTTGTAATAATATTTTTCCATCAGATTAAAAACATCTCTTCTAGAAAAACCCTTATTTCTGTCCAAAACGCTATTGGTTTCTCCCATTTCTCTTAAATTTTTTAATAGTTCCATCACTGTTTCATACTCAACGGTTATAGCCTCTTTGTCAGCTACAACACTTTTCATTCCCACATTTTGCGCAAGATTCCCAATATCTCTTATTTCTGGTAACGGAGATATTCTTGGACGAGCCTTTCCTGAAATTTCTACCTCAGCCTTAAAAAAACTATCCCGTAGCTCTTTAAGTGTATCCGCCCCAAATAAGCAGCCCATAAAAATTCCCCCAGGCTTTAACAAATTGATTTGGCTTGAAAGATCTCTTTTGGGATTATTAGACCAGTGCAAGTTTAATACATTTAAAATTAAGTCGACCGTTTTTTTTATTGGCACCTGATTAAAGTGGTCAGAATATTCAATAGCTAGGTCTTGGTCTAATTCCCTGAAATCTATTTCCTTTGCGCCTACCACCAATACGTTTCGGAAACTTAACCCTAACTCAATAACCCTTTCCTCTAAGTTTTTAAATGCGGCACACTGTATAAAATTTTTTTTACCTATTTTTCTAGCTCTCCGTCTGTTCTTTTTAATCTGGTCGATATCAAATAACATTTATTATTTATCCTAGTTGCATCTTTGATATTAAGAATATACCCTTAAGTCTAATACTGAATAATATTAATTTTTCTAATTATTATGTGTTTGGATGCAAGATTTTGATGATGATGAGCTTACTTTTATCACATTATTGAGTGAAATTGGAGCTGTTGAACAAATTGCAAGATCAAAATTAGATAGTGCATTGCCTGGAAACCTTAATGTTTCAAATTTTGCACTCTTAAACCATTTTAGCAGAGGAAAAGATGAAAAAACACCACTTCAATTGGCCAAAGCTTTTAATGTAACTAAGGGCGCTATGACAAACACATTAAATAAGTTGGAAAAATTAGGTTATATCCATATTCGTCCTGATTGGGAAGATGCCAGAAAAAAATTAGTTTCAATTAGTCAGTCTGGAGTCGATGCCCGAGACAACGCAATGCAAAAGATTAAGCCGTTATTAAATAAAATAATTTCTAACTCGATTAATATTAATGAGAGAGAATTGTTAGCAGAATTAAGAAAGTTCCGTGAGAAAGTTGAAAATAGCTTTGTAGTAAACTAGATAGGATCATATTTTTGAAAATATTAATTTTAGGAAGCGGCCCAGATTCGGTGGATGCTAGAAAATTTCAATCTGGTTTATTTGATAAAATAGTATCGATAAACAATGCATGGCAGATAAGGAAGGACTGGGATTTCTGTATTTTTCCAGACGACTTTCCAAACGAGCGACGCCCAGAGTCAAATGCGACCCAAAAATTAATAACGTTCAATGAGTATGTCCCAATTCAAAATAAATTTGGTGGCTTTGTATACGCAGGAGGAACTATGGCTTTTACAGCAGGTTATTGGGCTTTAGGAGCATTAAAACCAACTATAATTGCCTATCTCGGTTGTGACATGATTTACAAAGGAAACAAAACTCATTTTTACGGAAAGGGAACCGCTGACCCCTTGAGAAATGATCCAACCTTAAAGAATTTGCTATCAAAGTCAGCTCGATTTGAGGTTATTGCAAACTCAAATAATTGTTCAGTATTCAACCTTTCTAAGCAAAAGGAAAGTAATTTAGTCTTCCGTCGATTAGGAATTTCAGAAATATCTGGGCCAATTAATAGAAGAAAGGTAGAGGACAAAAAGACTTTAGAGGCATTCAAAATGGAGAAAGAACTTGGTTATTTTGTTAAAGATGGAAAATATTGGAAACATTTAAAAACTTTTGACCCTAATGCAATAAGTCTTTTGGACTCGCTTTGGAGTGAGGCAATAGTTAAATGAAATATTATTTAAATATTATTTTTCGCGCATAATGCGTAATTCACAGAAAAATCGTTACTTGACAACATCCAACTCCATGAAACTGGATTAAAAACAAAACCTCTAGTATCCATTACTCTCATTTTATGTTTAATAAACATATCTTTTAGTTCTGCTGGCTTAATAAACTTTTTCCAATCATGTGTTCCTTTAGGAAGCCAGTTCATCACATACTCTGCACCAAGAATTGCAAATAAATAACTTTTTACATTTCTGTTTATAGTTGAACAAAATATCAACCCATCTTTTTTTAGCATCCTTGAACATGTCGAAATAAATTCGTCAGGATGATCTACATGCTCTATAACTTCCATATTTAGTACAACATCATACTTGCTGTTTTCTTTCCCTAATTTTTCAACGGAAATATGACGATAGTCAATCTTAAGTCCAGCTTTCTCTGCGTGGACTGCCGCAATTTTAATATTTTTCGCTACCACATCAATCCCTACAACTTCTGCTCCGAGTCTAGCCATTGGTTCACATAGCAATCCACCTCCACACCCAATATCAAGAACCTTCAGGCCCTTCAAAGGCTTTTTCTCTGCAAGATCCCTCGAAAGGTAAAGAGATATGTGGTTCGTTATAAATCCCAACCTACAAGGGTTCAACATATGAAGAGGCTTAAATTTTCCATCTTGGTCCCACCACTCTGAAGCTAAGGCTTCAAATTTTAGAACTTCGTCATCATTAATAGAGGATTTTGTTTCCATTGCACTTTCCAAGTTTACGTGTCATATTATATAGTCTAAAATTTTCAAAACTCAATAATGCCCGAACAAATTGTAACCAAATCAGAGAGCTCAAAAAGGGGTTTATATCCAGCAATAGAGCCTTTCAAAAAGAATATAGTTAATACTGGAGACGGACATCAAATCTACTTTGAAGAATGCGGTAATCCCAGAGGGATTCCGGTATTAGTCGTTCATGGCGGTCCTGGAGGGGGTTGCAGCCCGAATATGCGAAGATATTTTGACCCTGATGCTTACTACATAGTTTTGTTTGATCAAAGAGGTTGTGGAAAGTCAAGACCTTACGCATCCGTTGAAAATAATACAACTTGGCATCTCTTATCAGATATGGAAATGATCAGAAAAAAACTCAATATAGAAAAGTTTGTCTTGTTTGGAGGAAGTTGGGGAGCTGCGCTTTCACTGATTTATGCTCAGAAATATCCAGAAATGGTGAGCAAAATTATTTTGCGTGGTGTTTTCACAATGACAATAGAGGAACTAAACTGGTTTTATCAGGAAGGAGGAGCAAGCAAATTTTGGCCAGAAGCTTGGAGATCATTTAGGGATATGCTTCCACCTAACGAGAGAAAAAATTTAATTGAAGGATATAATATCAGGCTGTTTGGGTCTTCTCCAACAGAACAAGGGCGTTATGCAAGAGCATGGACTGCATGGGAAAATGCGCTTGCCAATCTTGATAGTCCAGGATTTGGCTCTAGTCCATCAACAGATTATGCAAGAGCTTTTGCAAGGATTGAAAATCATTATTTTAAAAATCTTGGATTTTTGGGTAAACAAAATCAAATAAAGGATAACATGCACAAAATTTCGGACATTCCTTCTATTATTGTTCAAGGTCGATACGACATGATATGCCCTCCAAATATTGCTGAAAATATTCACAGAATGTGGCCTAACTCAAAGTTGTTTATGGTTTCTAAAGCTGGGCACGCAATGTCTGAGCCGGGAATAACGGAAGCATTGATAAATGCAACCGAAGTTTTTAAGAACTAGCATTTTTAAGCGATTTTATTAAGGACTCAAATTTATTGTATTCTGGTTTTAGGTTCTCATCAAAGTTTGTGATTGTCATGATTGCAATTCGTTGACCGACTAAAAAAATATACTTTCGCACTTTTCTTACTGACGAAATTGCAGAGGTTTGTTGCAGATCAAGTATTACTAGCTCATTTCTAAGTGTCTTTTTTCCAGCTTTCAATCTTATAGAATTAGAATTTGTAACTAAATTTTCTAACTTTTCATCAATCATGATACTATTTAAGAAATTTTTCTCAGATAGTGACGCGGGCAGCTTCATATCTGTTACTGTCAAACTGATTATCGAATCAACTGGCCTTCGACCAAAAATATTACCACTTTCTCTTTTTATTGAAACACAGTTTGTTATAAATTTGGTATCAAGATAATCAGTGGAAACCCCCACATTTTCGTCTATACAATAACCATTTGGTAGCTCAACATTTATTAGTCTTTGATTTTTTTGTATCGAGACAAAGTTTTTTAATGACCCCGATCCGAATGGGGAACAACCATCAAGAACTAATAGAAAGCCTATAAAAAAAACTTTATTCAAAAAAAATTTCAATTCAAACCCTTAAGTCACATAATTATTTTATCAAAGTGAAAGACTTTTGATTAATTATTATAAATTGTTGTTTTTGTTTTTTATAATAGTTAGGTTATGTTTAGCAATAGAAACTATAATATATTATTATAATTTAACAAATTTTGGTAGATAAATGAACTGGATTTCTAATTTTGTTAGACCAAAGATAGACGCTATTTTCTCTAAAAAAGAAACTTCTGAAAATCTTTGGATAAAGTGCCAAAAATGTGACTCAATGATATTTCATCGCGAATTCAAGGATGCTCTTAATGTTTGCCCTAACTGCAATCATCATATGTATATTTCCCCTTTGGATAGATTTGAGTCATTACTAGACAACGGGAGTTTCAAGTTAATAGATTACGACAAACCAATATCAGACCCCTTAAACTTCAAAGACAGTAAAAAATATACAGATAGATTAAAAGAGGCTCAAAAACAAACTGGTCAAGATGAGGCTATTTTGATTTCCGAAGGAAAAATGGGAGGTATGGATGTAATACTTGCTTGTCAGGACTTTAAATTTATGGGCGGCTCAATGGGAATGGCTGTTGGAAATGCTATTTTAAGCGGTGTACAAGCAAGCATTAAAAAAAGCGCACCTTTTATTTTATTCGCAGCAGCTGGAGGTGCAAGAATGCAAGAAAGTGTTCTGTCTTTAGTCCAAATGCCTCGGACAACTGTTGCAGTTGAAATGCTACGGGAAGCTAATCTGCCCTATATAGTAGTTCTAACAAACCCAACTACAGGTGGAGTTACTGCATCTTATGCAATGTTGGGTGACATTCAAATCGCTGAGCCAAATGCTTTAATATGCTTTGCTGGACCAAGAGTAATAGAACAAACTATAAGGGAGAAGTTACCAGAAGGCTTTCAGAGATCCGAATATCTTCTTGATCATGGAATGCTTGACAGCGTGATAAGTAGAAAAAACTTAAGAGAAGAACTCATAAAGATAATCCACCTTCTTTCAAATAGCCCTCCACCAATTAGAGGTAATTTGACTGAAGGGAAAAAAGTTGATGGATAATATTTTTGATAGACTTTATAAACTACATCCAAAAATTATTGATCTTAAATTAGAAAGAGTAGAACGGCTTTTAAGTAAGCTTGGAAATCCTGAAAAAAAATTGCCTGCAATAATTCATGTGGCAGGCACAAACGGTAAGGGCTCTACCATTGCTATGATCAGAGCGGCATTAAAAAGCAAGGGATATCTTGTTCATGTTTATACTTCTCCTCATCTTGTTAACTTCACTGAAAGAATTCATGTTGCTGGTAAAGAAATCAGTAAGGATTATTTAAGCGATTTGCTTTTAGAATGCGAAAAGAAAAATAATTCTCTGCCAATAACTTTTTTTGAAATAACTACCTGCGCCGCGCTGCTTGCTTTTTCTCGATCTAAGGCTGACTTTACTATACTTGAAGTAGGTCTAGGTGGAGAATTTGATGCAACAAATGTAATTAAAAATCCAATACTTTCTATAATCACCCCTATCTCAATTGATCACAAAGAATTTCTAGGAGAAAGTATCGAAAAGATTGCAGAAACCAAAGCAGGAATAATTAAGAAGGATTCGACAACTATTGTAGGAAAACAAGATCCAAAAGTTGCATCTATTCTTAAATTAAGATGCCAGCGGATAGGCAGCGAATTGGTAAGTGCCAGAGAAAATATGTACTTCTCAAAAAAGGATAGAAAAATAATTTTTAGGAGAAACAATGCTAGGTTTGAATTTCCTTTACCAAATCTAATTGGCGTTCATCAAATTACTAACGCTATGACGGCTATAATGGCGCTGCTAAAATTACAGATTCCAAAAAAAAATATTTGTGATGGAGTGAAAAATGCTGATTGGCCCGCAAGGTTAGAAAAAATAAATTATGGGAAATTAGAAAAAATCATTAGGACCTATAATTCCTCAAATGAACTATGGCTGGACGGTGGCCACAACGTAGATGCAAGTAAAGTTTTGAAAGCTAGCATAGAAACTATGAAACCCCTGGACCTTCATGTTATATATGGATCATTAAAAAACAAAGATTATAAAAATTTTCTCATTAATTTTAAGGAATTATCAACCTCTCTTTGGGCAATAAAAATTGCAAACCAGCCAAATTCGCTTTCTACAAATATTATTATTAAAGAGGCTGAAGAGATAGGCTATATAAAGCCAAAAAAAATAAAGAATATAATTGAGGGAATAAATCAAATTTGCAGTCAAACAAATTCTTGTAAGACTCCTATACGAATATTGATATGTGGGTCTCTTTATTTGGCTGGTGAAGCTTTAAGAGAAAATGAAAAATAATTAGGTGCTTTCGTCTATCCACTCTTTTAAAGCCTCTTTAGGTGCCGCTCCAATTTTCGAGGATACCATTTCTCCATTTTTGAAAATGAATAGTGCTGGTATTCCCCTAACACCTAAACGACTGGGACTATTGGGGTTTTCATCAACATTTATTTTAGCAATTTTTATGCTATCACCATATTCACTCGATAATTCCTCCAAAGCAGGGCCAATCTGCTTGCAAGGACCACACCATTCGGCCCAAAAATCAATAACCACAGGTGTTTTACTATTTACAACCAATTCTTCGAATGTTTCATCTGTTACATTAACAGTTGCCATCTAATTTTCTCCTAAAATTAAATCATTAAAATCATGTGTATAACTTGTTTAAATATAAATATATGCTTTTTAAATCCTTGATAACGTTATACTCACTATTATTTGTATCCTCCTTTTCAATATTTTCAATCTCTTTGTTAAAATCATCTAAAGTATTCCATTTCTCTGTGTTTATACTCGACAATTGAAGTTTTATAGCATTATGAATCTCTTTTTTGGTATTTTCGGGAAGCACTTCTGGAAACTCTTCATAAATTAATCTCATTCCAAAGTAAGAAAATCGCTTGTCAGTAAACTTTTTACACAAATGATATCTCTCCTGCCAATTAGCTTTAAAAAAATCCTGCTTAATATTTGTGTCATTTATTGAAGGAAAGCCTCCTTTGTAAAGACTTTCCTCCGCCGTAATATCTGCTTGAGAGCCTTCACTTTCTTCTTGCAAATCTTTTTCTTGTGCTAAATCCATTAGAAACTCTATTATATTCTCCTTAAAACTAGGGCAAGAATCTAACATTTTTGATTTCTTTTTATACTCCTTTAAATCAGTCTTTTCAAAGTAACTACTATTTTCAATCTGTGCCATTGTTAATAAAATTGGGTTTTTATTGTGCCTTATTGTTCGTATAAACTTCTGGCCTGACAAAAAGGTCTCTTTGAGATCTTTTACACTTAAACCTAAGAAATCATCTGGGTTAAAACTTAAGTCAAATATAATTGGGTATTTGTAAATTGGATGATTTGCTAGATAACTCCCTCCAAAGCCAGATGTTTTTCCAAAGTAAGTCTCTGAAAAAAAAACAATCTGATTTTCATTCAAGAATTCTAATACCTTTGATTTTTCAGAGCCAATCAGACAAGCTTTCCATATCTCTGGTGATTTTTTTGCCACCTTTTTTGCTATCTCTATAGTTGCTTTAACATCACCTAATGCATCATGTGCAAAATGCTCTATTTCATTAAATGGAGAAACTTGGTCAAGTTTAAAAATTTTTCTATTTTTCTCATTTTTTGGTATCTTAATTTTGTCAGGAAAGAACAAATCGAGCGTTCTTATTAAACCCAGCAGATCGGACCTACCATTCCTATTTAAACTAGTGAGATAGGGATCTCTTAGGCTTTTAAAAAAACTGTTTCTTAAAAATTCTTCGTCAAACGCTATATTGTTATATCCAATAAAAACTGCTGGGGACCAAGCTTTAAATTTATTTTCTATTTTACAAACCATCTCATAATGAGAATTATTATTTTCTATAACGCTACTAAATGAAGAGTGATTTACCCTTAGTGCGTATGCACTTGGGATAAGGCCTGGCTTCAACTTGGATCTCATATCAAGTATATCCAAATTATTGAAGTTTTTATCGACTAAGATTGCACCCACCTGCAATATTTGATCCCAGCAAGGATTCTTACCAGACGTTTCCAAATCATAAAAAACATAATTCATTTTTTCAGCTTAATAGTACTCTATTTTAAAAAATTATTATTTAAAGCATTCTTACAAGTGGTTTGTAAATATTTTCCCAACCTTCACCAAAAAATTTCAACTCGATATTCCTTGAATTTTTAGTATTATTATGTTGAAAAAAAGAAACTGATAAGAACCTAGAGGGTAAAAATTTTTTTATCAAATCAGGCCATTCAAGAATTATAACATTTTCATCAAATATATCAGGTATTCCTAACTCAAATAAATCTGTCTCGTTTTCTAATCTAACTAGATCGAGATGAAGAATAGAGAAATACCTTAGATCATATTCTTGTATAATTGAAAAAGTAGGAGATGGAACCTCTTCTATCTCAAAATTATCCATTAAGCATCTAGCATTAATAATTGCCCTAGAGAAAAAAGTCTTTCCTATTCCGAGGGGTCCGTCCATTAAAATTATATCACCCTTATCGATATTTTTTGCAAAAATATCAGCTAAATCGATTATTTCTTTTGTACCTAACGCATTTCCATAAAGTGTTCTTTTTTTTAGTTCCATTGTAATTTCAATTAATATTTCTGGGGTTTTTCTTAATTAAACCCTCTTTACTCTTCGGTGATACTTCAATCTTGGTTCTTTTCCATGAAATCTCTACCTGTGCCCCTTCAAAAGATAATTCTTTTTGCTTTGAACCTGAACTCGCATTAGTAAATTTTATTTCAGCGCCCGTTCTTTCAAGAAGAATCTTTGATATAAATAAACCCAGCCCCATACCTTTATCATCTTTTTTTTCATTAAAACCTCTCAACGAATTTTCTTTATTATTGAGAAACGGGTCTCCTATCATTTTTAAAAGGTTTTCTGGATATCCAGGTCCATCATCACAAATAATAATATTGATAAATTCAATACTTGTCGACAGATCGACTCTAACACAAGAATTAGAGTATTTTATACCATTTTGAATAATATTTCTTATGCCGTGAATAAGTTCGGGCTCTTTCCTCACTCTTGGTATCTTTTCAGATTTAAATTTTACAAAATCATCATTCACATAATTACCGTTGATGGAAAAAAGGATATTTTTTCCACTTACTTTATATGGCTCAATTGCCTCTGATATCAATTCGAGAAAATCAACAACTTTAACATATTGATCATCTTTCCCTAAGGACCCCATATCAGCCAAAATGTCTTTGCATCTGTTTGCTTGGTCAAAAATCAACTTTAAATCAGAATAGATGATATTCTTTTCTTTTAAATCCTCTAGTAATTCTGACGACGCAAGTTTAATGGTAGCTAATGGAGAACCTAGTTCATGCCCAAGGGCCGCTACAACACCAGCTATTGCTGTTAATTTACGTTCTCTTTCCAAAGCTACCTGAGTAACTTGTAGGGCTTTGTTCATATTTAGTGTGTCAATTGCAACTCTACGGGCATAACCTCCCAAAAACGTCACTGTTATAATAAGTGATGTACAAAAACCAATTAAAAGAATGGCAGGAAGCTCTATTTCAAGTCCAAGGGAAGTGTAAATAGGAAGGTATGCAAAGCTTAAAAAAACAATGCTAATTATAGTAGTTATCCCTAGAACAAACAAAAATATAATGGATAAGGACGTCGCTGATACGATCACTGGAACAATAATCAATATAGAGAACGGATTGGTCATTCCTCCAGAAAAGAACAGCAAGATTGAAATTTGAAAAAGATCATATAATAGTAGCAAAAACGCATTAAAGTCAGATAATCTTTTGGCTGGGGTGTAAAAATACAAAGAAAAAAGATTAAAAATAACTGAAAATAAAATTATTAGAGCACATGCAATAATATTAAAGATTATGTTTAGATAAAAATAACTAATAAGAATAGTTGCTAGCTGACCAAAAATGGCTAACCATCTTAAATTTATTAGTGTCCTTACCTTTATCCAACTGTCATTTGAATAAATAGAATGTTTAAAGCTTTTATAATCAGTAACCATAAAATAGTTATTTCTGTAATTTGAAAAAATTTAGCACAAAGGCCTAACAGTGAAAGAATTAATTGATTTATAAATTTAAATTAGAAATAAATTTCAACTTTAATCAAGAAGTTTAAAGTAAAATTTGACGATAGTTTAATTTACATCATATTATCCACTGTATAATTTTAGGATGTTTAATGTTTGACCAGGAGAACCAAAAAATTGAACGAGATAACTCTCTTCTAATATTGGACGATGACGAACCCTTTTTAAGACGTTTAAGTAAAGCAATGGAGAAAAGAGGTTTCAAGGTTTTTCCAGCCAATTCAATCAAAGAGTTAGATCGAATAATTGAACTGAATGTTCCTAACTATGCTGTAATAGATTTGCGGCTTGAAGATGGAACTGGGCTAGACGCCATAGAAAAGATTAAAAGCCGAAATTCAGATTCTAAGATAGTAGTGTTGACTGGCTATGGCGCAATTTCTACTGCGGTGGCTGCAGTGAAAATTGGTGCAATTGATTATTTAGCAAAACCTGCAGATGCTAATGATGTTATGAACGCACTACTCTATGGAAAAAATTTGAAACCGCCGCCACCGGAAAACCCTATGTCAGCTGATAGGGTGAAGTGGGAGCATATCCAAAGAGTATATGAATTATGTAATAGGAATGTCTCAGAAACTGCTAGAAGGCTGAATATGCACAGACGTACTCTCCAGAGAATATTGGCAAAAAGAAGCCCTAAATAGAAAAAGTTACGTTTCTTTTAAGAGGTCTGGGAGATGCCCATATTCCCCGGCCGCTTCATTCATAAATGCTGTCTTTAAATTTGTTGATGAATTTATTGCTTTTAAACCCAACCTTCTTACCTTTCTGAGAATTTTATTATCGTTGGAAAATAAGGTATTTATTCCATCCGTATATGAAGAAAGTAAAAAGCGATCAAATGATCGCCACTGCTCATATCTTTTTAATAACCCAATACTCCCGATATCCTCACCGATCTTTTTTCCATTTACCAGTATTTCTGTAAGTGAGGCAATATCTCTCAAGCCCAAATTTAGTCCTTGTCCAGCCAAAGGATGAATTGTGTGTGCTGAGTCACCTATAAAAACTCTTCTCTCATCAACAAAATCTCTTAATATGCTAAGTGATAAGGGAAAAACATATTTTTCAGAGTCCAAAGTAATGTCTATTAAAACGTTATTTAATTTTGCTTGAAGCTCTCTTAAAAAATTTTCTTTTTTTGACTTGCTAACTTGAAAACCTTTTGCCTTCTCTTCACTCCAAACAATGGCTGACCTATTGCCATTTAGCGGTAAAGAAGCAATTGGCCCACTACTAAAGAATATTTGGTGTGCCTCCCCCTTGTGAGTATTTATATGACTCACATTTGCAACGATTGCTACTTGATTATAATCTTTACTTATAAATTTTTTCTTTATCGCTCTTGCTATGCTTGATTTTGGTCCATCACAAATTACGAAGAGTGAAGCAAAGATTTTTTTGTCATTATCCAAATTTATTATTGATCCCCCTTTTTCGATTTCTTCGCTTAAAACTTTACAGTGAGTTAATATTTCTACATTTTTACATGCTAGTAATTTAAGATTCAAAGCACTCCTAATCTCAAAGTCTTCTACCATATAACTAGTAGGCTCTTCACTTTCATCCTGCAAATCAAACTCAGCCAACTTCGTTAAATCCATTGTTTTGTTGTTAGACTCAGATAAAATAATCTTTTTAATGGGTTCAAATCTTTCATTTAAGTTGCCCCAAACATCCAATTTTTTTAAAAGTCTTTTCGACGTTCTAGAAATAGCATATGAACGACATATCCTCTTAGTTTGACCGGATGTTTCAAAACTTGGATCAACCAAAACTACTTCAAATCCGTTCTCCCCTAAGGCTATAGCCATTAAACTTCCAACTATTCCTGCTCCGGCGATCAGTATCTCTGTTCTTTTTGTTTTATTCACTTTTAAGTCTACTTAGAATATTTTTCTCAAAATTCACTTATATGCTTATTTTATTAATAAAAGATTAATATTTTAACAAAACATTTGCAAATTAAGCGAATTCAAAAATATGATATTGTATGCAAATGGATTTATTAGAGAAAAAAACGGCTGTTGAAATTGGACAATTTATCGAAATCGGGAAAATTTGTCCAATTGAGCTGACAGAATTCTTCCTACAAAAAATAGAACAATTTCCAGAGTCAAAATCAATTTTTACTACTATTTTACGAGAAAGATCCCTTGAACTGGCGAAAGAGTCAAAAGTTAGAGCCAATGCGGGTATTCGAAAAAGTATCATCGATGGAGTTCCCATCAGTATAAAAGATCTTGCCGATATTAGAAATGAATTAACCAAAGGTGGGTCATTAATGATAGAAAGCAAAAAAGCTAAATCTGATGCGGTATTTGTCAAAAATTTAATTTCAAATGGTTTAATTCCGCTAGGGAAAACTCATATGACGGAGCTAGCATTTTCTGGCTTGGGACTTAATCCACAAACAAAAACCCCTGCAAACTCGTTAGACCCCAAACTGGTGCCAGGAGGCTCATCATCTGGGTCAGCGGTGTCAGTTTCTAATCAATTAAGTGTTGCATCTATAGGTTCCGATACAGGTGGCTCTGTTAGAATTCCCGCGGCGTGGAATAATTTGGTTGGACTAAAGACAACGCTTCACTCAATAAACTTAAAGGGAGTTTTAAAACTGTGCCCAAGCTTTGATACCATAGGTCCATTGTGTAAGTCGGTACAAGATGCAAGCGCTTTGTTTTCTGCTCTCAGAAACAAAAAGTTTAACCTCTTGACACCTTTAAATTTGAGACAACTTAGGTTCTTGGTAATTAAAAATGTTTTTTTCGAAAAATTCGACCAAGATCTAAAAATATCTTTTGATAGCCAAATTGAAGCTTTAAAAAATCTTGGTGTCGCCATCGAATTTAAAAATTTAGAAGAGATCGACAAAGCACTGGAAATCAGTGGAACAGTTTTTCCTGCAGAAGCGTACGCAACTTGGGGGAAATTGATTGAGCAGGCCCCTGAAAAAATGTTTCCCCCAATTTTAAGCCGTTTCAGGGGAGGAAAAGACATAAAAGCTTCTGATTATATAGAAAAAATGAAAGAGCTAAAAAAAACAAGAGAAGCTTTTCTAAAGAAAACTTTTGAGTATGACGCAATAATAGCTCCAAGTTCTCCAATAAAACCTCCAAAGACTAGAAGGCTAATTGAAGACTTCAATTTCTTTACAGAGCAAAATATTCTGGCTTTAAGAAATACCAGGATGGCTAACTCTCTGAACCTGTGCTCTTTAACTGTTCCTTTAAAAACTAACTTCTCAGGGTTTATGCTTTTTTGTCATCCAAACGAAGAAGATAAATTAATGCGCATTGGTCTAGCCGTGGAAAATCTAATTTCCAAAAGTTAAAATAACTCTAGCCTTTACCTTGCGAATAAAAACTCGTAATATTAGTCAATTCAAGCAAATACAAGTTTGATAAAACAGAGCAGTGAAAATGTCTTTTTTAGAAAAGATTGATTATACGAATTCTCCCCAATCGAGGGAACAAAGAAGTTTTTTAAGAGCAACTCTCTTCAAACTTCTTGGGCTTGTTTTCTGTTTCTTTTTTGTATTTTCATTTGCATCATTAATATCATATTCAAAGGATGACCCTAGCCTTAGAAACGCCACAGACAGAGAGTTAGAGAATTTTTTTGGTATTTTTGGCTCATATTTTGCTGACTCACTTCACATAGCAATTGGGTTGTCTATGTTTTTGTTTCCTCTTTTTTTTCTTTTTTGGTCAGTAAGATTATTATTTGGATCAAATTCTCAAATATTTGTTAACAGACTGGTATTTGTACCCTTCTGTTTGGCATCAACCTCAATTTTCTTTTCTACAAACAAACCAATTTATAATTGGCCTTTTGAATACGGTTTAGGAGGAGTTTTTGGCGACACGGCTTTGAAAAAAATTTTAATCTTACAGCCTATTGAAATTAATTTGTGGCTTCAGATAATTTCGGTTTTTTCTCTCCTAACGTCTATCTTTCTTACTATCTTAATTTTTGGTTTTACTTTCAGAGAAATATTGAGTTTGTCAAAGGAAAATATTTTAAATGCTAAAAGGTTTTTAACGGTTTTTGTTCAAATGACAAAACAGTCTTTTAAACTTATTTTTTTACTTGGGAAAGAAAAAGTAGATTTGGATTCCAAGACAAAATATCAAAGTAATTCTTTTTACAATAAAGATATTGAACAAAACTTAAGCTCTTTCGAAACAAATGATGAGAGAGATAGTATACTGAAAACTGATGAGAAATTGGGTGCTGAAAAGCCCATAATTAAAAGATTGAATATTTTCAAAAATAGCAGAATAAAGACGCGAGATGTAAAGATAAGAAAAAGTAGTCAAGCAGAGCTAGAAGCCCAGCCTAAACTTGATCTTGATCATCAAAAAGAACTTTACACATTTCCAGCGCTATCTTTGTTAAAAAATATAAAGGATGTGACTTTTTCCGCATTAAGCTCAGATGCTTTGAATGAAAATGCTAGAATGTTGGAAGCAGTTTTAGAGGATTACGGGGTTAAGGGTGAGATTATATCTGTAAAACCTGGTCCCGTTGTTACATTGTATGAACTTGAGCCTGCGGCCGGTCTAAAAGCTAGTCGGGTAATTTCTTTATCTGACGATATAGCCAGATCTATGTCAGCTTTATCTACTCGAGTTTCTACCATACCAGGTCGATCAGTTATAGGGATAGAATTACCAAATTCGAACCGAGAAAAAGTTTATCTTAAGGAATTATTATCTTCCAAGTGTTATGGCGATTGTAAGTTTCAGTTACCTCTTGCCTTAGGCAAGGATATAGGGGGTGAGCCAATAGTGGCCAATCTGGCAAAAATGCCACATCTACTGATTGCAGGAACTACCGGTTCAGGGAAATCTGTAGGAATAAATACAATGATCCTTTCCTTATTGTATAGATTAGATCCTGAAAAATGCAGACTTATAATGATAGACCCAAAAATGCTAGAACTATCTGTTTATGACGGAATACCTCATCTATTAAGTCCAGTGGTTACAGATCCCAAAAAGGCGGTTGTAGCTCTAAAATGGGCTGTTATTGAAATGGAAGATAGGTATAAAAAGATGTCTAAGATGGGTGTTCGCAATATTGAAAATTTTAACCTAAAAGTGGAAGAGGCCCTAAAAAGCGAGATCAAATTTTCCAGAACGGTCCAAACTGGGTTTGATCCAAATTCTGGAGAGCCCATATATGAAGAGCAAACTGAAGAACCTGAAGCCTTACCTTATATCGTCATAATTGTCGATGAAATGGCAGACCTAATGATGGTTGCTGGCAAAGAAATTGAAGCTTGTATTCAAAGACTAGCACAAATGGCTAGAGCAGCAGGCATACACCTTATCATGGCAACTCAAAGACCGTCCGTTGATGTTATAACTGGAACGATAAAAGCAAACTTTCCAACAAGAATTTCTTTTCAAGTAACCTCTAAAATAGATAGTAGGACAATTTTAGGTGAAATGGGTGCGGAACAGCTTCTGGGAATGGGAGATATGCTTTACATGGCCAATGGAGGGAAAGTGACCAGAGTTCATGGCCCCTTCGTTTCCGACGAAGAGGTTGAAGAAGTAGTCAGTTTTTTGAAATCAAAAGGAGCTCCAAGATATAGAAATGAGATCCTAGATCCATCTAACCTTCCTCAGGATAACCATATTATACAGGGGCTTAGCAAATTCAGTGAAGACCCTGAAGAAAATCTCCTAGAGGACGCTATAGAAATAATAAGAAAAGATCGAAAATGTTCCACATCTTATATACAAAGAAAATTATCAATAGGTTACAATCGAGCGGCAAAAATTGTTGAGACGTTGGAAGAAAAAGGTTTTGTCTCACCTGCTAATCACGTTGGAAAGCGTGACGTGTTAGTCCCAGAAAATGATATATAAAAGAAAAAATCAAAAAAATGTAATATACAATTTTTTTCTATACATTGTTGTTGGGTTGATATTTTTCTTTTTTCTTTCAACCTCAAATATTAAGTTATTTGGCAATGAGAAGGAACTTTTAAAAATTGAAGATTACTTTAACTCTATTAGAACTTTGAAAAGTGACTTTGTACAGGAAAGTGATTCAAGCTTAATTTCTACGGGTACTTTTATTCTTAAAAAACCTGGTAAGTTTAGGTTTTCATACGACCCCCCAATCGAATTAGAAGTTGTCTCTCATATCCAAGCAGTCTTAATATTTGATCCCAAAAATAATAAGACTGGACCTCTTACATATCCTATATCTGGCAGCCCATTTAAATACCTTTTAAAAGATAAACTTGAATTAAGCACAAAATCTTTTACAAAAATATCTACTGCGGAGGATATGTTATTTTTAAAATTAAATATGGTAACTGGAGAAAAAAATAATTTAACTCTTAAGTTTAAAAAAAATCCGCTTAAGCTTACAGGTTGGATGTTGGAAAATAATTTTGGGGAAATTACGGAGGTTTTCTTGAGTGATCTAAGAGTAAACGGATATGTTTCTGATCAAATATTTAATTTAGATGAAGATTATAAAAATTTAAAAAACAGATAATATTGGCACATGATCAGAAGGCCTATCCCAGCCTCTTATGTTTGAATAAATTTTACACTCCTTAGATTTTTTTGCTAAATCAGGACTGGCCCAGATGTGATCCAACCTTCTACCTCTATTGGATATTTTCCAATCTCTAGCCCTATATGACCACCAAGAATACAACTTTCCACTTGGAAAATGCTTTCTAAAAACATCAACCCATTTTCCTTTTTCCATCAATTCACGTAATAATGTAGTCTCCTGCTCTGTGTGTGAGACTACGTTTAAAAGAGCCTTATGGCTCCACACATCATCTGGTAGAGGAGCAATATTAAAATCTCCCAAAATGACAGTTTTTTTCTGCTGATGAGAAAATATTTTTTCTTTTAGTTCCTCAATAAAATTAATTTTGTGGTTAAATTTCTCATTTAATTTTGTGTCAGGAATATCTCCGCCTGCTGGAATATAAAAATTGTGAATTTTCAAACCATCCATTAGTTCTATACAAACATGCCTAGCATCGCCTTTACCACACATATCCAAGAAACTTGTCTTTTTTATTTCTCTTTTTGAAAGAGTTAAAACGCCATTATATGATTTTTGTCCCCTACTAGCCGCATACTGATACCCCAACTTTTCAAAGACACTTAAGGGTAAGAGTTCATCAATGCATTTTGTTTCTTGAAGGCACAAAATATCGGGGTTCGCAGTTTTTAAAAATTTTCTAACTGAATTTTGTCTAAGTCTAATTGAGTTAATATTCCATGAAGCTATTGATATTGGCATCAGAGGTTATTGTCCAGCAGATGTGGGTTTAGAAAATAATTACTGTTTTTATTTATGATTAATTCACCGCTTATCAGATTATCTTTTATTTTTTTCCTAAGCCTATAAAGATGAGTTTCAAAGGTATGAGTAGACATATTTTTGCTGAAACCCCAAACCTCATATAAAATGAGTTCTTTATTTATCCCTTCATACTTATTGTTCATTAGGGCCATCATTATGTCACTTTCCTTATCTGTTAAGTAAACTGATTTTTTTCCATCGTAGCTTAATAACTTATCTGTAAAATAAAAATTTAACCTACCCCTTTTTACTTCAGAATTATTACCTATTGAAAATTCGGAATAGAATTTATAAAAAATATTTGCCATTTCTAAAAACCGAAAAGGCTTAACTAAACCTACGTCGTTATCTGGCAGGTTGGTCATCTTTTTTTTACTTATGATTACACGGATTAACCCCTCGTTGGGTTTATATGAGCTATTAGCATTACCGAACTCATTAACATATTCAAGCTCATCATCAACGATCAGAATATCCAATTTTTTTAAATCAGTTTCTATCTCCTTAGTAGTCAAAAAATCACTTGCATTCAATTTATTTAAATTTTCTAACATCTCCTTCAAGGTTTTCTTGAAAAGTGCTGACTGAGTTAGAATTCCTATATTCAATTTTCTTTTCATAATTTAATTTTTAAAACATTGGTTTATTTTACATTATCATTACACTATAACAACTTTCTTGGAAAAATACTTTAAGGCAGAATTATGAATTTAAGTTCAGCGGAGATCTCATCCCGATTGGTTTCTGATTTAAGATTGGGGTTACCTATAATTTTGAAAAATGACCGTGTAAATTCCATAGTAATCGCCATTGAAACTCTGCAGGAAAATCGATTCTCTGAAATCATAAATATTGCGGAAAAAGCGCATATTGAATTAGTAATTACAAACCGCAGAGCTGAAGTCTTGAAAGCGCGCTTATATCATGAAAAGGTTACTAGATTAAGAATAGAAAAAAATGTTAGCATTGATTTTCTACAGGCGACTGCAGATCCTGCTCAAGACCTTAATTATCCATACAAAGGACCATTTAATAGCATTAGGGAAGGTGATAGTATTTTGGCTGAAATTGCTATTGATCTCTGCAAAAAGGCAAGACTTTTACCCGCAGCTTTAATAGTTAATATTTCAAAAGAATCAGAAAATTTATTAATTCGCAATCAAGTATCTCACGCCTCGGTAAAAGATCTTTTCAAACAAAGCTATCATTTCGAACTTTTATCCAACTTAAGCTCTGCAAGGCTACCTATTTCTAATAAAACTGAAGTTGAGCTGAAAGTTTATAGGGATCTAACAGAACTTTCAGAGCATTATGCAATTGTTTTTGGTGACCCTTATAATTCAGATAACTGTATAACTAGAATTCATTCTGCCTGTTTTACAGGAGACCTTTTAGGGTCAAAGAAATGCGATTGTGGGGAGCAACTTAAAGGAGCTATTTCGACTATGCAAAAGCATGAGAAAGGTGTCTTGCTATATTTGAATCAAGAGGGGCGAGGAATAGGTTTAGCAAATAAAATGAGAGCTTATCATCTTCAAAACATGGGATTTGATACAGTTGAAGCTAATCACAGATTGGGGTTTGAAGATGATGAGAGAGATCTTGCAATAGCAGCGCAAATTCTTAAATCTCTCAATTTAAACAAAATTAAATTAATGACTAATAATCCAAGAAAAATTGAATTGCTTTCAGAGCACGGAATAAAGGTATCAAAAAGAATTCCGTTAATTGTAAAAGCGAACTCTAAAAATAAAAATTACCTTCATACAAAGGCAATAAAAAGCGGGCATATTTTATAGCCTATTTTTCTCTCTCACCAAATATTGCAGTTCCAACCCTAATAAAAGTAGAATCGTATTTAATCGCTATTTTATAATCAGCACTCATACCCATTGATAATTCCTTTAAGCCATTATCATTTGCAAGATCTCTTAATAAACTAAAGTGTTGTTCAGATTTTTCATTTAGAGGAGGTATACACATTAAACCAATGACATCTAAGTCGTAAGTTTTTCGACTCGAATTTATAAACTTATTTAAATTTTCAGGAAAAATGCCTGATTTCTGCTCTTCCTTTCCTGTGTTCACTTGTACAAATATTTTTGGACAATATCCCCTCTCCTGGGTCTCCCTGGATAATTTCTCCGCCAAAGAAAGCCTATCTAAACTATGAATATAGTCAAAGATACTGAATACCTTTTTTACTTTATTAGTTTGAAGAGGACCTAAGAGATGAATTTTCAAATCTCTTCTATTGCCCTTTACAAGCTCCCACTTACTTAGTGCTTCTTGTACTCTGTTTTCACCAAAGTGGACTTGACCTTTGTCTATTACTTTCTTAATTTGATCCATCGGTTTTGTTTTTGATACAGCAATAAGCTTAGTTACTCCCTGTTTTTTACCAAAAACAATTTCTGCATCCTCAATTTCTTTTTTTACTTTTTCTAAGCTACTCACTAGTAATTACCTTTAAAAATATTTTTAAATTCATCTCTCAATAAATTTTTTTGTACCTTGCCCATTGAATTTCTTGGTAAATTATTTTTCTTTATTATTTTTTTTGGAATTTTAAAAGAAGCAAGATTTAGCTTTAGATGTTTAATTAGCTTTGAATTATCAAAATTCTCATCTTTTTTTTCTATAATAACTGCTATAATTCCTTCTCCAAAATCTGGATGCTCAACTCCTATTACCGCTGACTCTTCAATTTCCTCTATTTGGTCAATAGTTGACTCAATTTCTTTTGGGTAAACATTCAGGCCTCCTGTTATTATAAGGTCTTTGTTTCTACCCACTATCGTCAAGTAATTATTTTCATCCAAGTATCCCATATCCCCCGTAATAAAAAAACCATCGTTTCTAAATTCCTCTTTTGTCTTCTCAGGCATCTGCCAGTATCCAGCAAAAACATTGGGTCCTTTTACTTCTATGACACCAATCTCGTTTGGTTTTAAAAATAAATTATTTCCAGATAATGAGACTATTCTTACATCTACATCGCTAAGTGCAAAGCCAACTGTTCCCGCTCTTCTATCTCCATCATAAGGATTTGAAGCAATCATATTAGTTTCTGTCATTCCATAACGCTCTAAAATTTGGTGCCCGGTTACTCTCTCAAATTCCTGATGAGTTTCACTCAGTAATGGTGCGCTCCCTGATATAAAGAGTCTCATCTTTCCAACTAAATTTTTTGTAAACTGTTTTTCTTTGAGTAATCTAGTATAAAAAGTTGGAACGCCCATCATAACTGTTGAATCTGGTAGAGCTTTAATCACTTCCTCGCTATTAAAGCTCTTTAGGAATATCATCTGACACCCTGTGATTAACGCAATATTTGTTGCGACGAAAAGTCCGTGAGTGTGGTAAATAGGGAGAGCATGAAGCAACACGTCCTCTTCTGTAAACCTCCAAGATTTGGACAAAGTCTCTGCATTGGAAAGCAGATTCTTATGTGTCAGCATTGCTCCCTTTGACCTGCCGGTCGTACCAGAAGTATAAAGTATGGCTCCTATGTCATTTTCTTGCCGTTTTTCCACAAAATCCAAAGGTGTTAATTTTTCAATGGTTTCGAAGAAACTACCCTCATAATCACTTGCAATAGTTTTTGTTATAAACTTTCTCTCTTTATCATTTTGAAAAATTTCCTTTTCCATATCAGGTTGACAAATAAATAATTTACATTTCGAGTCATTTATAAAATATTTAACCTCTGAATAAGTATAGGAAGTATTCAAAGGGATAAAAATTATACCAAGCTGAACGCAAGCACCATAAATTGTTAATACGTGATGTGATTTGTTTATTTGAACTACTAAACGATCTTCACACTTTAAACCTAATTCTTGTAGATACCTTGCTGAGGTTTTTATTTCTTTAAGAAACCGATCGTATGTTAAAGGTTCTTTATTTTCTAAATATTTGATAAAAACTTTTTTGTTTTTTTGAGTATCAAATAATCTATCGAATAATACATTCATTTTATAATTTAAGGTTTTTCATTATTATTTTCTAAAGCTCTTTTCCATTTTTCTAACCACCACTTATATTGTTGAGGCCATTCTTTAAATTCATCATTTAGATTAGCATCTTCTATCGCATGATTTGTCCAAAAGGGATCAAATAAATGTTGCCTTCCTAATGCAATTAGGTCTGCTAAACCATTTTCTAATATAGAATTTGCGTATTTGTAATTTCTAATTAAGCCTACTGCCTGGGTTGAAATTCCAACTTCTTTTTTTATTCTAGCAGCAAAAGGCACCTGAAAGCCCATTTCTTTTTTTTGGCCAGAAGCAGTTGCTCCTTTCGGCGAATTTCCACCTGAGGAACAATCAATAAAATCTACATCCAATTTTTTAAGCTCACTACAAAAGATTACACTGTCATCCAAAGTCCACCCTCCCTCAAGACCATCTTCACTAGATATTCTTACAAATAAAGGAATTTTAACTCCAATTTTTTCTCTTACTGCTTTCACAACTTCTAGCGGATATCTCATTCTATTTTCAATAGAACCTCCATATTCATCGTTTCTTAAATTCGATATAGGAGATAAAAAGCTATGCAATAAATATCCATGAGCCATGTGGATCTCTAAAACTTTAAAGCCAGCCTTTAAAGCTCTCTCAGCTCCCAAAACAAAAGCTCTCTTTATTTCAACCAAATCGACACTTTCCATTTTTCTTGGTTTTAACCATCCCTTGTCTAATGGTTTACTAGATGGTGCTATTGGCTCCCATATAACATCACCTCTTTCTATATCAGCATTTGATTGAGGGCCGTTCCCGTGCCAAGGCCTCTGCATGCTGCCTTTTTGACCAGCGTGAGCTAATTGTATCGCAGGCGTAGATCCAAAGTTTTCAATAATTCTAGCCAACTCACCTAGGCCTTCAAGGAAATCATCTTTCCAAATCCCTAAACAACCGTTTGTTATCCTTCCCTGAGATGTAACAGCTGTTGCCTCCAAAAATACTAGTCCCGCACCCCCCATAGCCATCTGCCCATAATGAACTTTATGATGATCTTGTGAATAACCGTCTTTCGCTGAATATTGGCACATAGGGGAAACTACAACCCTATTTTTTAACTTAACATTTTTAATTTTAAAGTTTTCAAATAACATAGTAATCTTCTCATATTTGTTAATTTTAATAAGCTAACCTTTCTTTAAAACTACCGCAAGAATGCCAGGAGTAATAAGGAAAAGACTTAGCCAGCCATAAAAACCTAAAGTTTCATTTAATATTATTAAGCCCAAAATAGCCCCGATAGGTGGAACACCAGATAATATAGCTGAAATAGAAGATGATCCAATTTTTTGAGATGCATATGTAATAAAAAATATACCAATAAGATTGGGAACAAACCCTTGATATATCATTTGAAGGGCTAAAATATTCCGTGGAACTCCAACATATCCGTGTGGTAATAAGAACCACCAAATTGGAAGATATAAAAGCGCATTTAAAACAGATCCACATAGGAGTAATTGGGTCATAGTGATGTTCCAAAGACGGCTAAGAACTACATAGATTGAAAAGAAAATTGCACCTGTGACAAATAAAAGATCACCAACCCAAGTATTAGAAAAAGATAGATTGAGACCCTCGAAAACTACTAAAAAAGACCCAAATAAAATTAGAGCAGCTCCTAAGACTTGTTGTAAATAAACTCTTTGTTTAAGTAAAAAAAAACCTAAAAATAGAGTGATAACAGGCATTAAAGCATTCATAAAAATTCCGCCATGTGCGGCAGGGGCATAAATAAAACCACTGAACACACATAAAATATATACAGGTCCTAATAGGAACGTCACGACGCAAATTCTAAAAAGAGAAATTGTTCGCCATGGTTTAAAATATAATATTATCGGCAATGCAATTATAGACGATAACCCGTATCTGAAAGCTGCAAAATCATAAATGGTAAGAGTCGAACCGACTCCTGACCTAGTTACCACCAGCCAAAAAGACCAAATGAATACAACAGATATACCTGCTAATAAACCAAGAAAATATGAATTATTTAATTTCACCTATTATTATCAAAAACTGATACTTAGCTTAATTGCCTAGCATGCTATAAATGAAGACTTGGCCTCAGTTTTGATAAAAAATCAATATAAAAATTAGTTATTTTAAGAATCACCGATTTTCCTTATACTCTGGTCTTTAACGAGAGAATTTTTATTCTATTTACAATTACATATTAGGGAGAAAGATATGAAAAAACTATTTACAACTCTCCTAGCTTTATGCTTGCTCAACACAGCGTCTTTCTCTGACGTTAAAGTAGGCATAATTTTAGGGTTTACTGGACCAATTGAAAGTCTCACGCCAGACATGGCTGCTGGTGCGGAGCTAGCAATAGAAGAAGTAAACAAATCAAATCATTTTAGTCTAGGAAAAGTATCTGCAGTTAGAGCTGACTCTACTTGTATCGACTCATCAGCCGCTACAGCTGCTGCAGAAAGATTAATTACCTCTGACAAAGTCAATGGTATAATGGGCGCTGACTGCTCAGGCGTTACCACTGCGATACTTCAGCAGGTTGCTTTGGCAAACGGTGTTGTTATGATCTCGCCGTCAGCTACTTCACCTGCTTTATCTACAGTTGAAGACAACAATCTTTTCTTTAGAACTGCTCCATCTGATGCTCGACAAGGTCAAGTGGTTGCTGATATTTTAAAAGATATGGGACTAAAAAATATCGCCATATCCTATGTGAATAACGACTACGGAAAAGGTTTAGCAGCTAGCATAGAAACCAACCATAAAGCCGCTGGCGGAAAAGTAACAATAAGCGCTCCACACGAAGATGATAAAGGTGACTATAGCGCAGAAGTTGGTGCACTTGCGCAAGCTGGAGGAGATATTCTAGTTGTTGCGGGGTACTTGAACTCTGGTGGAAAAGGTATAATTCAAGCATCTCTTGATGCTGGAGCATTCGATCAATTTTTCCTACCTGATGGAATGATCGGTGAATCGCTTCCTAAAGATATTGGCTCAGGATTAAATGGTTCTATTGGTACTGTTCCTGGTACAGATAGCCCAGGAGACAAGAAGTTTGAAGAAATGGCTGAAGCTGCAGGATTTAAAAAAGGTCCTTTTGCAGGAGAGTCTTATGACGCTGCTGCTTTAATGCTTTTAGCAATGGAAGCTGCCAAATCTTCAGACAGCCAAAAATACAAAAGTAAAATAATGGATATTGCCAACGCTCCAGGAGAGAAAATCTATCCTGGCGAATTAAAAAAGGCTTTCCATTTAATTATGGAAGGAAAAGATATCGATTACGTTGGAGCCACCGCGGTTGAACTAATTGGCCCTGGAGAGAGCGCAGGCAACTACCGTCAAATTGAAGTAAAAGGCGGCAAAAATGAAACTGTAGCTTTCAGATAATAACATTAAATTTATTGCCTTGGCCTGTTTAGATCTGGCCAAGGCTTTTTGTTATGATAGAGATAAAAAACTTATCAAAGAATTTCGGTGGGATTAAAGCCGTAAATGATGTTTCTCTAGAAATAAAGAAAGGGTCAATTACTGGTCTTATAGGTCCAAATGGAGCAGGCAAAACCACTCTTTTCAATATAATTGCTGGCTTTTATTTCCCTGATAAAGGCAATATTACACTAGAAGGGGAAGAGATATCTGGTCTAAGATCAGACCAACTTTTTGACAAAGGTGTATTGAGAACCTTTCAGATCGCTCATGAATTTGAGAATCTTACTGTTAGAGAAAACCTTATGATGGTTCCTCCAAAGCAGACGGGAGAAAAAATTTTAAACACATGGCTCTCGCCTAAAAAAATAAAGGCAGAAGAACAGATTGTTTTTGAGAAAGCATCCTCAGTAATGAAATTTTTGAATCTTTTTCACCTTGAGAATGATAAAGCTGGAAGCCTTTCAGGAGGACAAAAGAAATTATTAGAGTTGGGGCGAACTATGATGGTAGATGCAAAATTAGTACTTTTGGATGAAGTTGGCGCAGGTGTTAATAAAACTCTATTAAAAAAGATTGCTGAATCAATTAGGCAGCTCAATAAAGACTATGGTTATACATTTTTTATGATAGAGCATGATATCGAATTTATCTCTGCACTTTGTGACCCGGTCATCGTAATGACTGACGGTAAGGTTCTAACTGAAGATTCGGCTGAAAATATAAAAAATGACGATAGAGTTATAGAGGCTTATTTGGGGAATTGAAGGGTCAGTATTAATGTTTTTGAATGCTGAAAATATGCTAGGAGGTTATGGTGAGACAACTATCTTGAATGGTTGCTCAATTTCCGTAGAAAAAGGTGAAATAGCTGTAATTGTGGGACCTAATGGAGCGGGTAAGTCAACGGCTATGCGCGCTATATTTGGAATGTTAAATTTACAAGCCGGGAAGGTTATTTTTGATAATCAAGATATCACGTCTCTAAAGCCTCAAGAAAGAGTTGGTAAGGGTATGGGGTTTGTTCCTCAAACAAACAATGTTTTTACCTCTATGACAGTTCTGGAAAATATGGAAATAGGAGGTTTCATAAACAAAGATAACTTTGAAGAAAATGTGCAGGAGGTTTTTAAATTATTTCCAATACTTAAAGAAAAGGAAAAACAACTCGTTGGGGAGCTTTCTGGTGGACAAAGACAACAAGTCGCTGTCGGTAGGGCATTGATGACTAACCCAAAACTTCTTATGTTAGATGAGCCGACCGCGGGTGTATCCCCTATAGTCGTAAAGGAACTCTTTGAAAAAATTATTGAGATTTCAAAAGCTGGGATTGCTATTTTAATGGTAGAGCAAAATGCTAAACAAGCATTAAAGATTGCTGATCATGGCTTTGTATTAGTTCAGGGAGAAAACAGATATACCGATAAAGGCTCTAACCTTCTTGCCAACAAAGAAGTAAGAAAGGCTTTCTTGGGAGGATAGATGGATTATTTAAACGCTTTAGCGCTGATAACAAACTACATTCTATTGCCAGGACTAACTTATGGGAGCCAACTAGCTCTGGGGGCACTTGGCGTTACTTTAATATACGCCGTTTTAAGGTTTTCTAATTTTGCTCATGGGGAAATAATGTCATTTGGTACTATGGTTTGCATTTTGTTCACATGGTTGGGTCAAAGTTATGGGATAAATTTTGGTTTTTTACCTACAGCGCTTTTGTTCCTACCAATTGCAATTTTATTTAGCGTTATTTATTGCATATTACTTGAACGAATAGTTTTTTATTATTACCGGACAAAAAAATCCGATCCAATTGTTTTCCTAATAGCTTCAATAGGAGTAATGTTTTTCACAGCGGGGCTGATAAGATTTATTATTGGACCTAGTGACCAAAGTTTTAATGATGGTGTAAGATTTTTATTTACTGTTAGAGATTTCAAAAATTTTACGGGATTAAATGAAGGATTTGGATTAAAGACTACACAAGCTATTACTGTAATCACTACTATAGCTCTATGCTTTTTGTTGTTTTGGTTTTTGAACAAGACAAGAACAGGAAAGTCTATGAGAGCGTTTTCAGATAATGAAGATTTAGCTTTGCTGTCAGGAATTGACCCAAATAAAGTCGTTTTGCTTACATGGGTTATAGCTGGTGGTCTAGCAACTTTTGCTGGAGTTTTATATGGATTGGACAAAGTTTATAAACCATTTATTTTTCTTCAAATGCTTCTTCCTATCTTCTCTGCAGCTATTGTTGGAGGCGTAGGTAATCCTTTGGGAGCTTTCGTGGGTGGCTACATTATTGCGCTTTCCGAGCTTTTCGTCACTTTTGCTTACAAAAAAGTATTAGGCTATATTTTGCCAGAGGGACTAGGGCCTGATAGCATGATGCAATTTCTTTCCACGGATTATAAGTTCGCAGTTTCATTTATTATTTTAGTTATCGTATTGATTATAAGACCAACAGGTATATTTAGCGGGAAGACATTATGAGTTTTATTCAAAGAAGAATTGTAATTTTCTCCACATTCTTTTTTGCAATCGTTTTGATTGGATTACTTCAAAGTTGGAATGTTGCTTTAGGCATATTTAACCTCTGTCTTATCTCTGCCACGATGGCCCTTGGGGTAAACATCCAACTAGGATATGCAGGGATTTTCAACGCTGGTGTAATGGGTTTTGCCGCTCTTGGCGGTTTGGCTGCGGTATTAATTTCCTATCCACCTGTTCCAGAAACAATTTCACTCGGAGGAGCTGGAATTTTATTAAGCGCAATAATAATTGCTATAGCTACTTTAGCATCGATTTTTGTTTCAAGATCTTACCTATCTAAACTTTATAAAAGAACAACTATATTTGCTTTTATTTTAATATCACTATTTTTAATAAATATTTATGGATCACCTGCTGTAGAAAAAATAGAGTCTTTTGAACCAGCTGCTTCTGGTTTTCTTGGGGGCTTTGGACTGCCTATTATTTTCTCTTGGGTCGTTGGAGGAGTTTTTGCAGGTATTGTAGCATTCGTAATTGGGAAAATAACACTTGGTTTAAGAAGTGATTACCTTGCAATAGCAACGTTAGGTATAGCTGAGGTTATTATTTATATATTAAAAAATGAAGATTGGCTTACCAGGGGAGTAAAAAACGTTAATGGTTTACCAAGACCTGTTCCCTATGAAATAAGGCTTCAAGAAAGCACATGGTTTATTGATTTTTGTGAAAGATATAATTTTCCTATAGTTGAGTCTTCTTCAATATTGGTAAAATTGTGCTACTGTTCATTATTTTTGGCAGTTGTTACTATTCTTTTTGTTATGTCCGAGATAGCTCTTAAATCTCCCTGGGGTAGGATGATGAGAGCCATTAGAGATAACGAGATTTCAGCAAGGGCAATGGGAAAAAATGTAAAAGCTAGGCATTTAGAAATTTTCATTCTTGGATCAGCTATAATAGGCTTGGCAGGGGCAATGTTAACTACTTTAGAGGGTCAATTTACTCCTACAACTTATCAGCCCCTGCGCTTTACATTTACAGTCTGGGTAATGGTTATAATTGGTGGAACGGGAAATAATTATGGGTCAATAATAGGTGGTTTTATTGTGTGGCTCTTATGGGTAGAGGCCGAACCAATAGGCTTATATTTGGTTGAGTTAATCACTAGCCCCCTAAACGAAACTAATCCTTTACGAATACAGCTTTTGACTAATGCTGCTCATATGCGGTATATAATGATGGGACTTTTACTTTTATTAGTTTTGAGATTTTCACCAAAAGGAATTTTCCCAGAAGGCAAGTAGGAAAGAAAAATGTCAGAGAAAATAATTCTTTTGGATGGAGGAATGGGGCAAGAGCTAATAAAGTTGTCCAAATCAGACCCTCATCCTCTATGGTCTACATTTGTCATGCTAGAGGAACCTAATTTGGTAAGAAAAGTTCATGAAAGCTATATTCAGTCTGGAGCAAGTGTAATTACATTGAACACGTACTCAACTACCCCAGACCGCTTAGAAGAAAATGGATTATATGATAAATTCAGCTTTCTACAAACAAAAGCAATAGATTTAGCTAAGTCTGCTATCGATAATTGTGGAAAAGATGTTCTTATAGCAGGATGTTTGCCACCATTGGTATGGAGTTATGTTCCCGAAAAAGCGCCCAGCTTTGATAAATGCGTCGATCTTTATTTAGAGATAGTTCGTCAGCAGGAAAAGACAGTAGACTTATTTATTTGTGAAACAATGTCATCACTTAAGGAAGCTAAAGCCGCTGTAACTGCTGCAAATACTAGCAAAAAGGATGTATGGTGTGCTTTTAGCCTAGAAGATAATGAAAAAGCTGAGCTTAGATCAGGAGAACCGCTTCTATCTTCGGTCAAAGAAATGCAAAAAATTGGTCAGAAAAAATTTCTTTTGAATTGTTCTTTTCCAGAAGCGATAGATAAGGGGATTGAAGTTATGAGAAATAATTGCGATCATTTTGGTGGTTATGCGAATGGATTTACATCTATAGAGCCTCTAAAAAATGCGAGTAACGTTTCTGTTTTGGAAGCAAGAAAAGATTTGGGGCCTAAGGAATACGCAAAACATGCTTTAGGTTGGGCTAGAAACGGCGCCTCAATAGTTGGTGGTTGCTGCGAAATTGGACCAGATCATATTAGACACCTTCATAAAGTATTGGTAGAAAACGATTTTCAAATTGTTTCTAAATTAGGCTAGTTTGATTTTCTTGTTTTGTTTACAGCATCTACCCAGCCAGAATATCTTATTTCTTTGTCCTGAGATGAAATTTTAGGCGAAAAAGTCTTCATAACTTTCCAATCTTTTGAATAATCTTCTTTTTTGCTATAGAGTCCCTGTTTCATTCCAGCCAACCATGCAACCCCTTTCGCTGTAGATTCTTGCGTTTCTGGTATGTTTATTTCCACTCCTGATAGATCTGCCAGTATTTGCATTGTCTCTATTGACTGTGTCATACCGCCATCTACTCTTAACTTAACTTTCTGAATATCAAGACCAAGCAAATCCTTACGCATGGCCTCCAAAAGGTCCCTTGTTTGAAACCCTATACTTTCTAAAGCTGCCAATGCTATTTCCTCTCTTCCAGTATCACGCAATAACCCAAATATACCTCCTCTTGCTTCTGAGTCCCAATAAGGTGCACCAAGACCAGTAAAAGCAGGAACAAAATAAATTTCCTGGTCCTTTGCTTTTTTTGCTAATAGACCTGCCTCTTTTGCTTCACCTATAATTTTTATTGAGTCTCTGAGCCATTGAACAACTGCGCCCGCGATGAATATTGATCCTTCTAAAGCGAAAGCTAATTCGCCCTCTATTTTGTAAGCTATTGTTGTCAATAATTTATTTTTACTGTACACAATTTGGTTTCCAATATTCATTAGAGCAAAACAACCTGTTCCATATGTCGACTTTATCATACCTTTTTCAAAGCAAGCTTGACCTATGGTTGCAGCTTGCTGATCACCAGCTACCCCATTAATAGGAATGGGGGTTCCTAAGAAATCACTTGATACAGTACCGAACTCATCAGCACATTCTTTTACCTCAGGCAAAATCATAATTGGAATATCTAACAAATTTAGAATTTCAATATCCCAATCTTGATCCTTAATGTTAAACATCATTGTCCTTGATGCATTAGTAATATCTGAAACATGGCTACTGCCTTTGCTAAGTTTCCATATTAAAAAGCTATCTATTGTACCAAACTTTAGCTCCCCCTTTCTTGATTTTTCTCGATCTGGGTCATGCTTGTCTAACAGCCATTTTAACTTTGTCGCTGAAAAATATGGATCAATTAAAAGTCCTGTTTTTTCCTGAAAAAATTGTTCATAACTTTTTGATCTCAATTCTTTACAATATTCACTTGTTCTCCTGTCCTGCCATACAATTGCACGGGATAGGGTTTTTCCGCTAATGGCATCCCAAATAATTGTAGTTTCCCGTTGGTTGGTAATTCCGATTGAAACAATTTCGTTAACTGTAATACCAGTTTTGTTTATTACATCCCTAACAGTATCAATTACGGTTTCAAATATCTCTTCAGGATCATGCTCAACCCAACCAGGCTTAGGAAAATATTGTGTGATTTCTTTCTGAGATGATTGTACTACTCTGAGATTTTTATCAAAAATTATGGACCTAGTAGATGTTGTACCTTGATCAATAGCTAGAATATATGTCATTTCATGACCTTTTCTTTAATCTTTTCTTTATGTATAAATCCAGGGCTTTTATTTCTTGTTTAGAAAGCCTTAAACCTATTTTTGTACGTCTCCAAATCAGATCTTCAACAGTGTATACATACTCATTTTCTAAAAACCAATTTACCTCTTTTTCAGTTAAATCTGAACCAAATTTCCTTCCCATATCTTTTAAGTTTTTTGCAGACCCTATTACTGTATTTGTTTGAGTTCCAAATGTCTTAAAGAGCCTCTCCGCCCAACTTCTGGTTAAAAATGGATAATTTTTTATTAATTTATCTATAATTTCCCTTTTCTCCGAAAGTCTAAAATCACCTCCTGGCAATGATTCTGTTGATGTCCATTCACTTGTTTTTAAGCCTAGGGTTTTTGAAATTTTGCTTACAACTTTCTCTGAAAGTTTTCTGTATGCAGTTATTTTACCTCCATAAACAGAAAGGCATGAGATTTTATTAATTCTCTCAAGATCCAAGAAATAATCTCGGCTGGCATCTTTAGCTTTAATATTTTTATTTTCATGTAGCGCTCTAACGCCCGAATATTCCCAAACGATATCCTTAGTAGAAACTTTTTTCTTAAAATACTTAGATGCAAAATTACACAGATATTCCTTTTCTTCATTCGAACAGTTAATTTGGTTGCCGATTCGATGTTCTACTTCAGTGGTTCCAATTAAGGTAAAGCTCCCTTCATAGGGGATACAGAATATTATTCGGCCATCTTCTCCTTGAAGGATGTAAGCTTTATCATGATCAAAAATTTTTTTTACAACAATGTGACTTCCTTTAACTAACCTAACCGATCCAGACTTGACTGGCTCTCCAAATATTTCTTTAAATTCCTCTATCCAGTGCCCTACCGCGTTAATAATTATAGGGGCTCTTACTTTAAAATTTCCTTTTTTTCCTTTTATTGTTACTAGCCAATTTTTTTCCTCTTTGATAATCTTGGTAACCTGTGAATAAGAAAAGGCACTAGCTCCTTTATTAATGGCATCCTTTACGTTTAGGAATACAAGTCTTGAATCTTCAACCCAGCAATCCGAATACTGCAAGGCCTTTTTAGAAACATCTTTCAAATATTTTCCTGAGATATCTTCATCTAAATTTAATCCAACACTTTTGGGTAATTTAGAATTGCGCGCTAAAAAATCATAAATATAGAGAGCAATACGCAGTATCCAATAGGGCCTTAAACCCTTTTTATGGGGTAGAACAAATTTTAGTGGCCAGCTTATATGAGGCATTAAATTCAATAAAATATCTCTCTCAGCCAAAGCCTCTTTGACAAGTCTAAATTGATATGTTTCTAAATACCTTAATCCTCCATGAAAGAGTTTTGTTGAAGCGGAAGACGTTGCTGAACCAAAATCGTTCATTTCTGCTAAACCTGCTTTTATACCTCGTCCAGCTGCATCTCTAAGAATACCTGCACCATTTACGCCGCCACCGATAATAAAGATATCAAAATTCTCAATCCTACTATTTTGTTTTTTGCCTATCATAAAGATCAAAGAATATGTAAAAGCTCTTCAAAGCCATCTATAAGCATTTTGAGTGTCAAATAAATCAAGAAAATCAAGCCTACCCAAGATATCCAAGGGTATTTAGTCATTACTTTCATTATCATGGTTGCAAAAAATGCCATAAGAACAATAGCTAAAACCAAACCAAAGATTAAAAGAACAGTATCTTCCCTTGCTATAGCTGCTACTGCCACGACATTATCAAGTGACATGGAAATATCTGCAATAGCAATTGTAAAAAGAGCTTGGGAAAATTGTTGTTTTTCGGTCAATTTTTCACTTAGCTCACTATTAACTTCATCTTTTTTGATACTGTGACTATGCCGAATTTCCTTAAAAAATCGCCAACAAACAAAAGTTAATAGAACACCACCAAAAATTAGAATGCCTGGAATTTGAATAAGAAAAGATGCTATAGCGGCAAATATTATTCGAAAACCCGCTGCAAGCGCCATTCCCCAAAATATCACTCTTCGTCTAAATTTTTCAGACAATCCGGCAGCAGCCATCCCAATTATTATGGCGTTATCTCCTGAAAGGAAAATATCCGCTAGGATAATTTGTGTAAGTTCAACAAGTGATATATTCATTATAGTTATATTTCTTACTCTTTTTTGACTAATCTCATTTAGTAGCTTATCTTCAATATTTCAAACAAAATCTTCTATGAAATGGATTAATTAATGAAAAAAAGTTCTATTCACTGTCTTGATGACGCTAGAAACCTTGCCAAAAAAAAACTTCCTGAGATGATTTTTGACTATGTGGATGGAACTGCATTAGAGGGGGATGGTGAAAAATCAAATTATAATTCATTCCAAAAAATAAAGTTATTACAAAATGTTCTCTCTGGCATTAGTAAAAAATCGATAAAAACAAAAATTTTCAATCATGAATTTGATATTCCGTTTGGTATTGCCCCAATGGGAATGTGCAATCTAGTAAACTCTAAAGCTGATATAAGCATAGCTAAATTAGCTAGAAAATTTAATTCTCCAGTTTCTTTTTCTACTATGGCATCGACCTCGCTGGAAAAAACGTTTAATATGACGGGTGAGCTTGGTTGGTTTCAGCTCTATGTTTACGATGATTTAAAATCTGGGCTTGATTTGGCTTTGAGAGCACAAAACGCTGGTTATAAAACTCTAATTTTGACTGTTGATGTTCCCGACTTAGGTAGAAGACCAAGAGAATTAAAACATAACTTCAAAGCACAATTTAAACCAACATTCAAGCAAATTGTGGACTGCTCATTTCACCCTATTTGGAGTCTTGATATGTTGGCTAATGGCATTCCGAGTCCAGCCAATTTTGGAAAAAAATTGAAAATAGACAGAAATAAAGCAAGAGGTTCAGCTGATTGGAAATTTCTTAAGTCATTAAGAAAACTATGGAAAGGAAATCTTATTATTAAAGGTATCTTAAATCCAAAGGACGCAAAAAAAGCTGAAAAATTGGGTGCGGATGCCATATACGTCTCAGGACATGGATCACGACAGTTTGATAGTTCCCCAATACCTATAGAACAATTACCAAAGGTGCGCGCAATACTTCAAAAAAATACAGTTGTTATTTTTGATACTGGAATTCGGAATGGAGAAGATATTATCAAGGCAAAGTGTTTAGGCGCAGATTTTGTTATGATTGGAAAACCCGCTCTCTTCTCTTTAGGAGCAGAAGGTATGTTGGGATTGATTCAAATGGTAAATAATTTGGCCAAAGAGATTGAAATAGGAATGTCTCAAATGGGCGTTTCTGATTTCAATCTGTTAAACAAAGAATTAATCTACAATCAGTAATTTAAAATTTTGTATTACTGAAATAGTTACTATCTTGTTAAAATTTATTAATCTAATGACAAACCAACTTTTATTTGTATTTTAGATCCTAATTCATAATACCTATTTGTCAGACTAGAGCCTGTTAAACCATTCCAACTGTAAATAACTCTATAGTTTTGGACCGCGTTTTGTTGTTGCACGACTTGAACAATTTCACATCTTTGTTGCGTGTTATACCCAACTATTTTTGTTTTCATTTGTTTATTCTGTTCTGCTGCTACAACACCACCCATTACGGCCCCTACACCAGCCGCGTTATTATCATTTGTCAGCGCTTTTCCAATCAAGGCACCAACAACCATTCCCCCTAAGACGTCCGCTCCAGAAGCACCGCTATTACTAGCTACTTGCCCATATACTGGTACTTTAATGTTTCTGCAACGCCTTTCAGGAACAATTAGGTTGGAATTGGTATAAACGGGTTCAACAGATTGCACTGTGCCGGTAACAAAATATGTTTCTGACCAACAAGTTAAAGGAACAAAAAAAATACAAATTGATAGAAATAAACGCTTCATAATTTACCTTATTAATGTTTTAGATAACAGAACTATTCTACTTAATAACGCTTTTTTTTTCAATAAAAAAAAGCCGAACATTGTAATGTCCGGCTTTAGTCAACAGGGAGGTATGAACATGAAAAATTTTTCATGCTTTGTAGTTTTTGCAATAACCATACCAAATAAATTTTCACATATTACAACAATATATTTTTTATTTGTTTTAAGAAAAACTACTGATCTCTAATTTATGCTTTATCTCAGACCGATTTTATTATTCCTTGTTGAATAAGGTTTTCGATCTCTGAATCTGAGTAACCCAAACAGCCTAAGATTTCGTTAGTATTTTCTCCGTGAGCGGGTGCAGCTAAATTTTTCTTTTTATCAGATAGAGAAAATCTAGCTGCTATCTTAGATTGCCTAATTTTACCTGCTATTGGATGGTCAATAATCTCAACAATGTCGTTAGCCAAGACTTGCTCATTCCTAATCACCTCTTTTCTTGTTAAAACGGGAGCACAAGGAACATCATGCTCATTAAGTATATTTAACCAATCTTCAGTGGTTTTTATTTTTAAAACCTTTTGAGTTAATTCCAAACGCGAATCAATATTTTCATGCCTTGACGAAGCAGACGAGAATCTAGCGTCTTCCAACCACTCATTCTTATCAAATGCCTTACATAAGTTTCTCCATTCTTTATCAGATTGCACAGCAACGGATATAAAACCATTCTTTGTTTCATATATTAAATCGATAAAACTTTGAGCGGTTTCTTTATCTAGTTCATCTCCAACAAATGTATGCCCCCCCATATCTGAACCCCATAAAAATGAAATAACTGTATCCAGCATGGAGATCTTTATTTCTTGCCCTCTACCGGTTTTGGCCTTGTGAAATAGTGCGGATGTAACTGCCTGAGCTGTAGCAAAGCCTGTCAGCTTATCCGGAAGAATGGTTCTCACTAGCCTTGGTCTCTCTTCATCTGATCCAGCTTGAACTGTGGTAAGGCCTGATAATGCCTGAATAAGAGGATCGTATACAGGTTTCTGCGAATAGGGGCCAACAAATCCAAATCCGCTTATAGATGTATAAATAATATTCGGATTTATCTTTAATATCTTTGGATAGCCTATTCCTAATCTATCCATTACACCCGGTCTGAAATTTTGAATCACTACATCTGCAGTTTTTATTAATTGGAAAAATATATTTTTTCCCTTTTCAGATTTTAAGTCGATACAAATTGATTTTTTATTTCTGTTGTTATTAATAAAAGCCGCTGAAAAACCACCTCTGCTGGTATTAACTATTCTGGTGTAATCTCCCACTAAAGTATTTTCTATTTTGACAACCTCTGCTCCTTGGTCTGCCAAAATCATTGTTGCACTAGGGCCAGAAATCATAGATGTTAAGTCTATAATTTTCACCCCTTCTAATGGACCATTCATATATTTACTCAATAAATTAGTTTTTCGTTTACACAAAAATATGCGATTATAGATTGATGTTGCAAGAGAAATTGATCAAATAATTTAAAATACTAAAAACTGGAAAAGAGGAAACAATGACCCCCGAAGAAATATTATCATATCCATCTAAAGTATTGAGTGACGAGCAAAGAGAATATTATTTTAAATATGGATTTGTTGGTGTGAAGGATTTAGTGCCTAAAGAAACTTTGAATAAGCTTAAGGATGTCACTAATCAGTTCGTCGAAAAAAGCAGAGAATTTTCAGAATCAAATAATGTTTTTGATATAGGACCAGGTCATTCAAAAGATAGCCCAATTTTAAGAAGACTCAAAAGCCCAGATGAAAATCACGATGAATATTGGAGTTTTTCGACCGGTTTGATGGCTGATGTAGCTAGTGATCTTGTTGGCCCAAATGTTACTTTCCATCATTCAAAACTTAATTTCAAATGGTATGATGAAAGTGATACTGTCAAATGGCATCAGGATATTCAATTCTTCCCTCATACAAATTACAATGTAATAACTATCGGCTGCTACCTTGAAGATACCGATATGAATAATGGTCCTCTTGCCGTACTAAAAGAATCTCATAACCATGACTTGTATAATCAATATGACAAAGCTGGACACTGGACAGGAATGCTTAGTGATGAGGATGCAGAGAATATAGATATGTCTAATGTAGAATATTTAACTGGTAATGCTGGATCAATCACAATTCATAATGCAAGATCTTTACATTTTTCGCCCTCTTCGAAGTCAAAAAACCCAAGACCCTTACTATTGAATTGCTTTACTTCTGCAGACGCCAAGGCTTACACTGCCCATCCACAGCCTACGTCCAACACTTACAAAATAGTAAGAGGCGAAAATGTTAAGTGGGCCCATCACGATCCTAGGCCATGCCAAATGCCTCCTGATTGGTCTGGAGGATATACCTCTATTTATGCCGCTCAATCAGGTGAAGATAAAAGTTAAGAGATATTATCTAAAAAATATTTAAACTCAAGAAATGACTCCTTTGTTTCTGGCAAATCCGTTTCTAATTGGAAATCATGCCACATATTTTTCCAGCACTTCACGAAAACAGAAACATCATGTTTATTAAGTTTATTTATAAATAGCTTTATTTGGGGTGAGAAAACCTCTTCTTCTGAATATTGGACCATTAGAGGTGGTACCTCTTTAAAATTTCCGTATATTGGAGAAATAAAAGGATCTTTCTTTATATCTGTATTATTCACAAAATACTTAGATAACCTTTCTAATTTCCTCTTTTTTGCTTTCTTGATAAAAGGACCAATTAAGGCGTCTTTCTTGCAGAGTTTGTCCGAATATTCTGTTACCTCTAAGTTGGGGTCAACCCAAGGAGAAACAACAAAAATGCCAGCAGGCTTTGGTAAATTCTCTTTTTTTATTTTCAAAAATAGAGTTAGTGCAAGATTTCCACCGGCTGAGTCCCCTGCAAGAATTATATTTTTTGAACTTCCTTTTTTTTTTAATACATATTTATATGCTTCCGTCGCATCCTCTAACTGACAAGGGAATTTATTTTCTGGCCCAAGGCGATATTCAACAAAATATATTTCTCTTTGGGTCAACTTGGCCAAAAGAGCAACATATTGTCTATAAATTCCAAAACTTCCTACAAAAAAACCTCCTCCATGAAAAAATATAATAGTCTTTTTATCCGAGATATTTTTGGGCCGAATTATGAATAGTGATATATTGTTTGATGAGATTCTAAACCACGAGACATCCTTTACTTTGGGTCTTCTAAATGAGGCAATAAAAATTGCGTATCGTAAAAACTTTAGTTGAAAAAATGTAATTTTTGCTGGGTTTATAAAGATTAAAAGTCCCATTAATCGAAATATTAAAGACTTCCTTTTTTTTGCTTTTTTGCTAATCATCAGACTAGCGACGGGTTATAATTTTTCGGGATGTTCTAAGATTGCTAACTTCTTTTTCTCTCAATGAGACAAAAATACCAGATGACATTATTAGTAAAATACCAAAAAAAGAATATGAGTCAGGTAGCTCATTCCATATCAAATAGGTAGAAGCAACGGCTAAAACTAAAGCGACGTACTCAAAAGGCGCCAAAAGAGACGCTTGATGATTTTTATATGCGTAAGATACCAAGATACCGCCAATAGAGATTGGAATAGCTATCCCGAAAAAAATATGGGCTAAATCAAAGAGTCCTGGACTAGTCCATGGACGCAATAGAAAATCAAACATATTATTTCCCGAGTAACTTGGTTCAAAATAACTAAAGAATATCCCAAATATTACGCTGGAACTAAAGAAACAAACCTGAATATAAAAACCCATTGTTATTGGCTTTTCAGCAGCACCGTATTTTCTCGTTATAATATGCAAGACTGAATAAAAAAGAGCTGCAATTAAAGGAAAAATGGAAACAAGTTCAAAACTGATTGTTCCCGGCTTAACAACAAAAATCATTCCTATAAAACCCAAGACGCACGCAATTCCTCTCCTATAACCTACTTTCTCATTTAAAAAAATATAAGCTAATATTGTAATTAAAATTGGGGCAATAAAAAAAATGGCGGTAGCTTCTGCAATTGAAAGCTTGGCGATAGATATAAAGAAAAAAGTATTAGCCCCGACCACTGTCATTCCTCTAAATATATGGAACAAAGGGTTTTTTGTGCTCAAATAATTTAATCCTCCATATAGCGGGAGAATTGCAACAATTAAAATAACAATTGCAAAAAGAGCTCGGAAGAACATAAGCTGATGTAAAGAGTACTCTGAACTAAATAATTTTATCGATATATCATTAACCGAAAAACAAATGGAGCCTAAGATTATAGCTCCAATCCCTTTCATATTATTTTGCATTTTCACATCCAATAAATATACTTATGTTCATATGTCTGCTTTAATATTATTGATGAAGAAAGACAAACAAATAATGAGGTAAGAATGAATATATCGAACAAAAAAGCTCTTGTTTTTGGAGGGACTTCCGGTATTGGCTTAGCAACATGCAATCTACTTATAGAAAAAGGAGCAGAAGTAATCGCTTTGAGTAGAGAACCTGAAAAAGCAAAAGGAAAGCACCACAATAAAATTACTTTAGAAAAATGTGATGTTAGGGAGGTCGATCAACTTGATAACATTTTCAGCAAATACGCTCCATATGATATTCTAGTTAGCGCTGCAACTGGCGGCACACGCGCAGCAGGTGATTTTTTAGAAATGGATATGGACGGTTTCAAGTCATCTTTTGATAAACTTTGGGGGTATGCAAATGTTATACGTCATGGAACAAAGAATTTAGATCAAAATGGATCAATGGTCTTAGTAAGTGGAGCTCCTGCAAGAAAAACAAAGCCTGGAATGGTAACCCTATCTGCAGTAGGAGGAGCTGTTGAAAATCTGGTTAGAGCGGCAGCATTAGAGATGTCTCCCAAAAGAATTAATCTTGTTTCACCTGGTATTATTGACACACCTATGTTCCCTCAAGAAGGCGAAGAAAGAGAAAAATTTATCAGGAACTTCACAGAAAATCATTCCATAAAAAGAGCAGGTACCCCAGAAGAGGTTGCTACAGCAATAATATTTCTAATAGAAAACGATTTTGTTAATGGAACTACGGTTGATGTTGATGGAGGCTGGTTACTATCATAAATCATTTTGTTGCTTGCAGTTACTGATCATGCAATATTCATTTAGGATTTTAAGAAAAGGACAACTATGGCTCAAAATATAATTAAACATGTGAAAGATATGGTAGCTGATGCAAATTCAGAGGTTAAAACGACGCCAATTGCAGATGCCTCTAATTATTACAATGACGAACAATTTGTTTTTGTAGATATAAGAGACCCTAGGGAAATTAAGAGAGAAGGCAAAATTCCAAATTCTCTATCTTGCCCGAGAGGAATGTTAGAGTTCTGGATTGACCCTGAAAGCCCTTATCACAAAGACGCGTTTAATCAAGATAAGCATTACGTTTTTTATTGTGCTGCTGCTGGTCGTTCTGCCCTAGCTGCAAAAGCCGCACAAGATATGGGTTTGAAACCTGTTTCCCATCTTGAAGGTGGATTCGCTGCTTGGAAAAAATCTGGTAATGAAGTTGAAATAATAGAGTAATTGAATGGACAAAAGTTGTTGCGGCCCCGGATATGCTTCTCCCACAGAGGCAATAAAGGCCCCTAGAGAAAATTTACTTTACACAATCGCCATCTACACTGGAACGGGAATACAAAAACCAGATTATTTAGCAACAGTTGACGTTGATCCAAATAGCCCAAATTATTCCAAAGTTATTCATAGACTTGAAATGCCTGGCATCGGGGATGAATTGCATCACATGGGTTGGAATGCTTGTTCTTCCTGCCATGACGATGCAAATATGGCAAGAAAATATCTTCTTCTTCCTGGGGTCCGTTCCAACAACATACATATAGTTGATACCGCAACCAATCCTAGTGCTCCAAAGCTTCACAAAATTATAAGTGGCGCCGATATAAAGTCTAAAACTAATCTCAGTGGCCCTCATACGGTTCATTGTTTGGGATCAGAAATCATTGTTTCCATGCTTGGTGATGCAAAAGGGGAAGCACCAGGCGGCTACCTTCACTTAAATAAAGACTTTGAAATTGTCGGACGGTGGGAAAATTCAATGGGCAGCATTCCTTTTAGCTATGACTTTTGGTACCAGCCACGCCACAATATAATGGTTTCTTCTGAGTGGGCCGCCCCTAACACATTCATGCCAGGATTCGATTTAGAGGAGGTAGGTCACCTTAAGTATGGTCGGCAGCTTCACTTCTGGGACTTTGAAAAACGCGAGCCAATTGAAACGTTTTATTTAGGCGAGGATGGGCTTGTACCACTAGAGGTAAAATTTCATCACAATCCTGATAGCTCCCATGGATTTTGTGGAGCAGCACTGAGTGCGAACGTTATCCATTGGTGGAAAGACGATCAGGGAAAATGGAATTGGGAGAAAATCATAGATGTTGAAAATGAACCTCACCCTGATTGGCCAATACCTATTCCAGGTGTGATGTCAGCCATTCTTGTTTCTATGGATGATAAATACCTTTACCTTAATAATTGGTTGCATGGAGACATGCGTCAATATGATATTTCAGATCCACATAAGCCAGTATTAACTGGTCAGGTTTGGATGGGTGGTCTCCTGGGAAAAGCGCCAGAGGTAAATGGCGTAAAGATGGCTGGTGGACCTCAAATGTTTCAACTGAGCCTTGACGGAAAGAGGCTTTATGTAACAACATCCTTATTCTCTACTTGGGATAACCAATTTTACCCCGAAATTAGAGAAAATGGTGGCGTTATGGTAATGATAGACTGTGACCCGGAAAATGGAGGGATGTCCATAAACTCTGATTTCATTGTCAACTTTGGAAATGAACCGAACGGTCCTAGCCGCTGCCATGAAGCCCGTTATCCTGGTGGTGATTGTACAAGTGATATTTGGTTGTGATGACACATACGGTAAAAATAGAAAATCGTGATAACTCGTTATATGAAGTAGACGCGAAGCGCTCACTTTTAGAAAGCTTACGTGAGCAAGGAGTTGATCTACCATATGGATGTAAATATGGTGGATGCATAACATGCGCTGCCAAACTTACATCTGGTAAAGTAGATCAAAGGCGTCAAGTTGCGCTTAACAATAGACAGCTAAATGAGGGATATATTATATTATGTGTGGCAAGACCTAAAACAGATATATCGCTAAAAATTGGAGTGGAAAGTCATGACAAGCTGTATCGCAACCCTTTTCTTGATCCTCTCAAACCTCATGAACTTAAAGCAGACATTGCCACTTCTAAAGGAGAAAACTAATGCCTGATGCAGACGTTGACCATATTTATGATTATTCACAAACCTACTTGGCTGATATACTGAAGTCTGTAAAAACAATAGCAATGGTGGGCGCTAGCTCAGATAAAACAAAGTTCAGCTATGGTGTATTAAGAGTTCTGCATGAAACTGGATACGAGATGTTGCCAGTGAACCCCGATCGAAAATTACATGAAATAAGAGGTCTAAAAGTATACCATTCTCTAAAAGAAATAAATAAACCTATCGATATGGTTCAGGTTTTCCGTAGAAAAGAAGAGCTTTTTAGAGTAGCTCAGGAGGCTATAGAAATTGGCGCTAAAGTACTTTGGGGTCAAATCGGTGTTTACGACGATGAAGCAGCTAGAATTGCAGAAGATGCAGGCCTTAGGGTAGTAATGAACAGGTGTCCAAAAATTGAGCTTTTCAGACCATTTTGGAAACCGCGTTTAGATTTAAAAATATAAATAAGAGAGAAAAATGTGCCATTTTTAACAATAGATGATTTCAAAAAAAAAGCTAAAAGAAAGACACCAAAGGCATTCCATGATTATGTGACTTCAGGCTCATGGTCAGAGACCACGCTTCGGAAAAACTCAGAAGACTTTGATAAAATATCCTTCAGACAGAGAGTTGCTGTAGATATATCCAATAGAAGTACCTCTAAAAACCTTCTTGGTTCAAACTACTCAATGCCAGTAGCGTTAGCACCTGTTGGTTTGCTTGGCATGCAAAGAGCAGATGGGGAAATTTTAGCAGCACAAGCAGCGGAACGCCACGGAGTTCCTTTTACTTTATCTACAATGTCAATATGCTCTATTGAAGAGGTTGCTAAAAAGACTGCAAAACCATTCTGGTTTCAACTCTATGTTATGAGGGATCATGATTTTGCTAAAAGACTGGTAAAAAGAGCTAAAGCTGCAGGATGTTCAGCTTTAGTCCTTACTTTAGATTTACAAATTTTGGGGCAAAGACACGCAGACGTTAGAAATGGTCTGTCGATCCCAATTAAAGTAAAAATGTCAAATATTGCCGATCTTATATCTAAACCAGGCTGGTGTTATAAAATGGCTATGACAAAAAACCGAACATTCGGGAATATTATGGGTCATGTTAAAGATATTAATAATTTGAGCTCTCTTACCACTTGGGTCCAAAATCAATTTGATACAAGACTAAACTGGGACGACATAAAAAGAATAAAGGATTGGTGGGGAGGCAAACTAATTTTAAAAGGTATAATGGACCCAGAGGACGCCAAGCTTGCAGAAGATAATGGTGCCGATGCTATCGTCGTTTCAAATCATGGGGGAAGGCAACTTGACGGGGCTAATAGTTCAATTTCAATGCTTCCAGAAATAAAGAAAAATATTTCGAAAACAGAAATATTTTTTGATGGTGGTATTAGATCTGGTCAAGATATATTAAAAGCAATCGCTCTTGGGGCTGATGGGGTTCTTATTGGAAGATCTTACGTCTATGGATTATCTGCTGACGGAAAAAATGGAGTAAAAAAATCTTTGGAGATATTAAATAAAGAATTAGATATGACTATGGCTCTTTGCGGAAAAAGAGATATCAATATGGTTGGAAGAGATATTATCAAAGACTGTCCTTTTTTTGAAAAAAATTAGATTCTTATTTCTCCATCCAAGATCAATTCAAGTACTTTAGCTTTTTTAGAAATAGAGCGGAATATCTCCAACTCTGTCCCGGAAATAAAAAATTGACTCTCTAGAGCCAAAATCTCTTCAAAAAGATATTCTCTTTTTTTTTCATCTAAATGTGCAGTGATTTCGTCCAAAATTAGAATTGGATTTATACCTATTTTTTCTTTTATTAATCTGGCATTTGCTAAAAGTATTGAAATAATCGAGAGTTTCTGTTCTCCTGTTGAGCAATATTTTGTTTCAATATCCTTTTCTATGTAAAACCCTTTAATATCTGTGGAATGGGGGCCAACATTTGTTCTACCAGCTAACAAATCTTTTCTTCTATTTTCACTATATTCATTCATCAATTTGTCTTCACTTTCCCAAGGTTCACTTGGAAGAAATAACTTAATAGCTGGGAAATAGATGCTTTCTTCTTTCAAATTTCTGTTGAGCGTTTCTATAAACCGTCTTCTAGAAATATCAATATTGTAACCTATATTTGCCATTTGCTGTTCTATAGCGATATACCATGATTCATCTGTAATTTTATCTTTTAGCAATCTGTTTCTCTCTCTTAATAGCTTCTCATATTGCCTACAGTCTTTTGCGTGATTTGTATCAATACTAAAAACCATCCTATCTAGAAATTTGCGTCTATCTTTTGATCCTTCCAACCAAATCCTATCCATAGGAGGAAGAAACCAAACCATTTTCAAATAATTACCTAGAGATTGTTGAGATGTTTTTTTTCCATCTAAATATACTTCTCTTCCTTGACCATTACTAAAAGTCTCTATCTCAAAAAAGTTATTATCCTGCTTACAGAGTGCCTCTATTTTCCAGATATCATTTTCAGGGATTTTTGTCATTTCAGCAAAATTTGCTCTTCTTAATCCCTTACCCGAATATAAAAGTGATATTGCTTCTAGCAAATTAGTTTTGCCTACCCCATTTTTCCCAAATATTATTGCTGATAAGTTTGAAAATTCCACTTCAGCACTCTTGTAAGACCTAAAGTTGACTAACTTTAGTTTCTCTATGCCAACAGATTTCATTTCTTGCTATTTTTGGTTAGACACGCATAGGCATAACAACAAAAACTGCAGTTTCATCGCTACTGTCCTTCATTAAAGCAGGATCTCCTACTTCATTAAAAAGAAAAACTGCTTCTCCTTTTTCCACTTGCCCGGCAATCTCTTGAAGATATTTTGCATTAAACCCAATCTCTATTTCTTCACCTGAGTAAGAAATTGGTATCTCCTCAGTTGCTAACCCAGTCTCAGGTGCGTTAACTGACAATATCAATTTATCTGAACTGAGAGAAAGTTTTACAGCTCTTGCTCTTTCAGAAGATACTGTAGCAACTCTGTCAACTGATTGAGAAAATTCAGAGGCATCTATAATTAACTTCTTACTGTTATTTTTGGGAATTACTCTATCGTAATCAGGAAAAGTACCATCTACCACTTTAGATGTTAAAATTAACTTAGGTGTAGAAAACCTTATTTTAGTTTCTGAAATAGATACAGTCACGATATCTTCACTTGTTTCATAAATCATTCTTAATTCAGAAACTGTTTTCCTAGGCACTATAACTCCTGGAATACCGCTTGCTCCATCTGGCAAATCAGAATCTATCTTAGCTAATCTGTGCCCATCTGTAGCTACAGTTCTTATATAACTCTTTTCATTTTCTACAAATTCGTGAAGATAAACGCCGTTAAGGTAAAACCTTGTTTCCTCCATTGACATAGCAAACTTCACTTTATCAAAAAGTCTTTTTAGTGAATTGGCGTTTATTGAGAATGTAAAATCATATTCAGATGAGGCCATAATAGGAAAATCATCAACAGCAATTGTAGTTAACGAAAACCTTGAGCGACCCGCCGCTATGTTTATTTTTTCATTTAGAGGGTCTAAATCAATTAAAACTCTGGATCCATCAGGCAACTTTCTAAGAATCTCATAAAAGGTGTGAGCTCCTACTGTAACTGAACCCGGTTTTTCAACAATAGCCGTGACTTTGTCGGTAAGCTCAATGTCAAGATCTGTAGCTCTTAAACTGATGAAATTTTCTTTGGCCTCAATAAGCACATTAGACAGTATAGGTATTGTGGTTCTTCTCTCGACTATGGATTGAGCTCTTCCCATAGCTTTAAACAAATCGTTTCTCTCAACACTTATTTTCATTTGTCTTTCGCTAAATGATTATTTGTAATGTCAGACACCTTATTTACCCATTTTAATTATTTAAGAGTTTAAAACAACTAAAATAAGTATAATCAAGCTTCAAGGGTTCTACGGAGAATCTCTACTTCGTCAGCTATTTGAACATCAGTCATTTTCAATTCTTCTATTTTTCTGATAGCGTGAATAACTGTGGTATGGTCCCTTCCTCCAAACCTTCTTCCAATTTCTGGCAAAGACTTTGATGTAAGGTTCTTTGAAAGAAACATAGCTATTTGCCTGGGTCTAGCTACAGATCTAGCTCTCCTTGCAGAAACTAAATCAGACATTCTTAAATTATAATGATCAGAAACTTTTCTTATTATTTCTTCAATTGTCACTTTTCGCTCTGAAGTTCTCAATATGTCAGAGAGACACTCTTGAACTAAGTCAATACTTATCTCTTTTCCTACTAGAGAAGCAAATGCAAATAACCTTGTTAATGCTCCTTCTAAAACACGAACATTAGAGGAAATTCTATGGGCTAAATACTCTAGTATTCCCTCACCTATTTTAACATCTTTATTAAGCTCCATCTGAATCTCAGCCTTAGCTTGTAAAATTCCTAATCTCAATTCATAGTCAGTGGGGTGAACGTCAACTACCAATCCCCATGCCAACCTCGATTTAATCCTTTCCTCCAAGCCATCAATCTCACCTGGCGCTCTATCTGCCGAAATAACAATTTGTTTTCCCTGTTCGCACAAAGCATTAAAAGTATGGAAGAACTCATCTTGTGTAGAATCTTTTCCAGCGATAAATTGAACGTCATCTACCATCAAAACATCTACTGATCTAAATAATTTTTTAAATGCATGCATATCTTTAAACCTAAGAGCTTGAACAAATCTGTACATAAATTGTTCCGCTGATAGGTATAGGACACGCGCCTTATTATTTTTTTGTTTTATTGACCAAGCTATAGAATGCATCAAATGCGTTTTTCCAAGACCCACTCCACCATATAAAAATAGAGGGTTAAAGGTTACCTTACCTCCATCCGAAACTCTTTTGGCTGCTGCATGAGCAAGCTCATTGGGCTTTCCGACAACGAACCTATCAAAAGTAAACCTTTCATCCAAAGGAGAACTGGGAAGAATTAAGTCTTTCTCTTCTAAATTCTCTTTATATGTATCAGATTTTATGTTTTTTTGATTTTTACTATTATTTTTATTTTCTAAATTCAAAGTAACAAATTCTAATCTATCTATTTTTACGTTTTGGGCCTTAAAACCTTGCAGAATATAGTCTCCATAATTTCTGTGTACCCATGTTCCAATGAACCGAGTGGGCACCAAAAATTTCGCTACAGAGTTTTTAATCTCTTTCAATTCTATTGGCTGTATCCAGTTTGCATGAGCGCTTTCACCCACATTTTCCTTTACAAACTCTTTAACTTTTAGCCATCTATCGTTTTCCATAACTCTAAATTCACCTATTCGGGTTTTTTCCAGGGCAATCCAAGAAACTTCCACCCATTTTTTTTATTGTCTATTTCTTGTGAGACAGTATTTCCTTCAAATCCATCAGCAATGTTATATAATCTTATTACATCATTACTGGAATTATTTGATTCTTCCACTGTTAATGCAGCAAAATTTGATCTAATTCCAGATTTACAGATGAACATGAAGTTACCTGTTGTATCACTCCCAAATTTTTCCCTAAATTTTTCTAGGAATCTCTTTCTACTGTTAGAAAAAAAACTTTGTTCCCACTCAATAAAACTTACTTTCTTACCAATGCTTCCAAGGTCTGGAAAACCTACAGAAAAAATCTCTTTTTCTGTTCTAACATCTACTAACCTACTATCAGAATCTTTTTTTAACATCAAAAAAGCCTCAGAAGATGTGATTTCTTTAACCAAATTAACAACCATGAAAAGTATAGTGAACGCCTTGTTTACCGAGAAACCAAAATTATCTCTGTAAATTAAGAATCATTTGGTCACCATGTATATTTACGATAAACCTCCTTATAGAATCTATCAATAGCCAAAAAAAAATTCTAGCTAGCCTTTTTAAGTGATTTTACTTTCGCGTTTAGTCTAGAAACTTTTCTACCTGCAGTATTTTTGTGCAAAACGCCTTTTGAAACACCTCTCATTATTTCAGACTGTGCTTCCTTTAGAGCCCTATTGGCGATTTCTTGTTTACCTGAACCAATAGCTTCTTCCACCCTTTTTATGTGGGTCTTTATTCGAGTTTTCCTATTTTTGTTTTCCAGCGTTTTTTTTGCTGTCTGTCTCAAACGCTTTTTTGCGGACTCTTTATTTGGCATTCCTAATTCGCTCCTTCAATTCTCAATTACACAACCTTATGGTCATTGTCAATATGCTTAACTATTTGTCCTTAAACTTTGGAGTTCTTTTTTCAATAAAAGCAGACATTCCTTCTTTTTTATCTTCAGTAGAGAAAAGAGCATTGAATAATCTTCTCTCAAAAAGTGTTCCCTCTGTTAGCCCCAACTCAAAAGATCGATTGATTGACTCTTTAATTGCAAGGCATGAAAGCATTGATTTTTCAGCAATCTTCAAGGCTGTAGCTGTAGCCTCCTTAATCAAATCATCAGCCGGAACAATTCTACTAACCAGACCAGCTCTCTCAGCTTCTTCAGCATCCATATGTCTTCCCGTCAAATGCATTTCCATAGACTTTGCTTTACCAACAAATTTAGATAGAAGTTGGGTTCCGCCAAAACCCGCCATCACCCCTAAATTTATCTCTGGCTGCCCAAACTTTGCGTTATCAGCTGCTAAAATAAAATCACATCTCATAGCAAGTTCACATCCACCTCCTAAAGCATAGCCGGCTACAGCAGCTATTATTGGTTTTCTGGTTGATTGTATTCTATCCAAGTGATTAGAGAAAAAATTATTATGAAACATATCAACAAAACCTTTTGCCATCATTTCTTTTATGTCTGCTCCTGCAGCAAATGCTTTTTTGGATCCAGTTAAAATAATAACTCTTATTGAGTCATTTTTATCTGCATCTTCCATAATCATGCTTAGTTCTTCTAAAAGCTTGTTATTTAGAGCGTTCAATGCATCTGGACGGTTAAGCCTAACTATTAATACCGGCTCTTCATGTTCAATAATAAGTGTTTCATAAGCCATAAGTAAATCTCCAAGATTCCATCAAGATAACCTTTTTATTTTGTTCTAATTTATTTTCAAGAAAAATAATTTATTTTTTCTGGCAAATTGTACAAAAGAAGCTTGATCTTCCACTTATAAAGACCTTGCTTATTTCACCTTGGCATTTTATTCGAGAACATTTCTTTTTCTCTTTTCCATACGCATTAAGCTTGTTTTGGAAATATCCGAACTCACCTCCAACTTTTCTAAAATCTTTTAACGAAGTACCTCCATAACTGATAGCTTTTTTTAAAACCTTTTTAATCGATTTAATAAGATTTTTACAGTCTACTTGATTGATATTTTTCCCTAATCTACTTGGACTTATCTTACTTCCCCATAGCGCTTCAGTTACATATATATTACCTAACCCCGCCACAATTTTTTGATCCATTAAAATATTTTTGATGTTTCTTTCAGAATTTTTCAATTTTGCCTCTAGATAAGTATTATTAAAATTTTTCCCTAAAGGCTCGGGGCCAATGTGGCTAAACCTATGATAAAATTCTGGCTTATCTTTGATTAAATCTACGTATCCAAATCTACGAGCGTCATTTAAGATTAATTTAGTCTTACCTTCTAGAAAAAAAATAAGGTGATCATGTTTTTGAAATTGCTGTTCCTCATTATCTTTGCCAAAAGAGATGATTAATTTTCCTGACATACCAAGATGAAATATTAGAGAAAAATTGTTGCTTAAGTAAAGAGAAAGGTACTTTGATCTTCTCTCAATATTCAAAATCTTCAAATTTCTAACAATCTTTTCTAAGTTTTTTGGAATAGGAAACCTCAAGTCCCTACGAATTACCCTTGCTGATAATATTTGCCTTCCAAATATTATCTCTCTCAAACCAATTTTTATTGTTTCTATTTCCGGTAGCTCAGGCAAGTTTTTATTTGTTAAAAATGAAATGGATAATTAATTTTAAGACTATATTATAATAGAAACTAATATTAATAATTATAAACAAAAAAAGATTAGTATGATAAAAAGAAATTTGATAAAAGAACTCAAATTTGAAGCGGCTTTAGACGAGCTAGAAAAAATTGTGTCGGATCTCGACTCAGGAGAACTTAGTCTGGAAGATTCTATTGAAGCATATGAAATTGGAACAGAGCTAAAAGCACATTGTGAAAAGCAACTTAAAGCAGCAGAGCTTAAAATACTAAAAGTGACTAACAAGGAAACTTTTGAATTTGAAGAGCTAAAAAAAGAAGATGAAAAATAAAAATGCTGAGGTAATATTTAATTCATCTCGTGTAGATAAAATATTAAAAGAAAACTCGAATCATATTGAAAGAAAATTAAAAAGTATATTAAGTGAAAGAGACTTTGGCATTCTTTCAGAACCAATATCCTATTCGCTACTTAATGGAGGAAAAAGATTAAGAGCGCTTCTCTGCATTGAGTCATCAAATATTTTTGATATAGAGCTTGAGAAATCTATTTATCCGGCTTTAGCAATTGAATGTATGCATTCCTACTCCTTGGTTCATGACGACCTTCCTTCCATGGATAATGATGACTTGAGGAGAGGTAAGCCAACAGTTCACAAAAAGTGGGACGAACCAACGGCTATATTGGTAGGAGACGCTTTGCAAACCTTATCTTTTGAAATATTAAGTGATGAAGATCTAAAAGTTGAACCCTTTATTAAAAATGAGCTTATTTATAGTCTTGCAAAGAATTCAGGGGCATCCGGTATGGTTCTGGGTCAAGCTCTTGACATAAAGGCAGAGTCTTCAAAAAAGAAAATCACTATTGAAAAAATAAAAAACCTCCAGTCTTTTAAAACAGGCAAACTAATAAGTTGGTCTTGTGAGGTAGGAGCAATCCTATCTGAAGAGGACAGGTCTCCTTTTAAGACATTTGCCTCATGTATTGGATTGGCTTTCCAAATTCAAGATGACATTCTTGACGTTACTGGGACAAGTAAAATTTTAGGCAAGAAAGCCGGCAAAGATAAATCTCTAAATAAGGCTACTTTTGTATCAAACTTAGGTTTAGATGGTGCAGTTAAGAAAAATAAAAACCTAGTCGAGGAAGCTTGTGATGCTTTGTCTATATTTGGAAATAAGGCTGATAATCTTCGACAAATATCTCACTTTATTATAAATAGAAAAAATTAAATCTATTTTTGATAGGACTCTAAAAACTCTATAAGAGCTCTTACTGCTTGCATCTTTCCTCCTTTTGATTTTCCTGGTTCACTTGAGTTTTGCCAAGCATAAATATCGAAATGCAAAAATTCTTTAGCGTTATCTACAAACTTCTTTAAGAATAGCCCTGCAGTTATAGCACCCGCTGTTGGCGGTGAGTAAGGAGCATTTATTAGATCAGCTATTGGAGATTCTAATTGTTTATTGTATCCATCAAAAAAGGGTAATGGCCATACATAATCCTTGTGTTTTTCACCAACTTCTACAAGTTTCTTAGAAATTGCATTATTTGTAGAAAAAAATGGCGCTATCTCAGACCCCACAGCTACCCTCGCTGCTCCAGTAAGAGTTGCAAGTGAGATTACCATCTTAGGAAGCTTTTCGTCTGCATACGCTAAAGCATCAGCCAGTATCAATCTGCCCTCGGCATCTGTGTTTGTTACCTCAATAGTTAAGCCTTTTCTACTTTTTAAGATATCTCCAGGTCTGAAGGATTTTTCAGATATAGAATTTTCTACAATTGGTATCAAAACTCTTAAGTTAAACTTCAACTTTAACTTTATAATTAAATAGGCCAAGGCCAAGGCGTTTGCTGAGCCTCCCATATCTTTTTTCATTAATAAAATTGAAGAGTTTGTTTTAAGATTTAATCCTCCTGAGTCAAAACAAACACCTTTGCCCACCAAGACAATTTCAGGAAACTTGAGTTTATTTTTCCATTTAATTTCTATAAACCTAGGCTTATTAATCGAAGATCTTCCAACAGCATGCACTAAAGGAAAGTTTTTCTTCAATAATCTTGCACTAACTATTTCTGATACAGAAACACTTTGCATTTTTTCAAAGTCTTTGCACAAATCAGCTAGTTGCTGAGTATTAAAGAAATTTGCGGGCATATTTATCATATTTCTTGCAAGGTATTCGGCCTTTGCAAGCAAAATTGCCCTTTCAAATTTCTTCTCTGGAAAATTTATAGAAACTCTGCGTTTTGAGTGCTTCTTAAAAAAACTAAAATAGTAAGAAGACAAAATAAAGCTATGAATCACGTCTTCTGCAATATTTTTGAAAGTTTCTGTATCTAAACAGTAATTACCAGAAGGTAACTTACTTATAATATCTCCAATTTTCTTAGAACATAGATCATTATTAAAAATGACTACTTTTAAATTGCTTTTCCTTTTTTCCTGAAAAATATAGAAATTTAAATCTTTATCAAAAAATTTAATAGATTTGAGAAAACTTTTCTCTTCTTCTGTTAAGAAAATATCTTCATTTTTTTTTGCGAGAAATATTTTATTTGAGGTTTTAACTTTTGATAGACAATTAGAAATATCTTGAAATAATTTTAAACTGTAAGTTTTCAAAACGTTATGCTTTTTTTAAAATTCTTGCCCCAAGAAGCTCGGCTATCTGGACTGCATTAAGAGCTGCGCCCTTTCTTAAGTTATCTGAAACACACCAGAGGTTTAGACCGTTTTCAATGGTAGAGTCTTGCCTAATTCTACTTATAAATGTAGCATAATCTCCTGCACACTCAGAGGGTGTCATATACCCTCCATTTTCCCTCTTATCTACTATCATAATTCCCGGCGACTCTCGCAAAATTGCTCTTGCCTCTTCCTCATCAAGAAACTCTTCGAATTCAATGTTAACTGATTCAGAGTGCCCCACAAAAACAGGAACCCTTACACATGTGGCAGTCAATTTAATTTTTTTATCTAATATTTTCTTAGTCTCAGCAACCATTTTCCATTCCTCTTTGGTTTGGCCATCATCCATAAAAACGTCTATATGAGGAATAACGTTAAAGGCTATTTGCTTTGGGTAAACTTTTGGTTCGACCTCTTGGCCGGGAACGTACATTCCTTTTGTCTGTGACCATAATTCGTCCATGGCCTCTTTTCCTGAGCCAGACACTGATTGATAAGTTGAAACAACAACTCTTTTTATTGTTGCTCTATCGTGTAGCGGTTTAAGAGCAACAACAAGCTGAGCAGTAGAGCAATTCGGGTTAGCAGCAATTTTGGTCTTATTTATTTGATTTATATCTGCTGGATTGACCTCTGGAACAATCAACGGAATATCAGGATGATATCGATATAGCGATGAGTTATCAATTACAAAACAATTTTTTTCAGTAGCTTTTTTTGCATATTTTTTTGTTGCATCTGCACCGATAGCAAATAACGCTATATCAAAACCATCAAAATCAAATGTATCTAGATCTTTTGTCTTTAGTATATCGTCTCCAAAAGAACATTCAGTCCCTATAGATTTTCTACTAGCTAGGGCAACTATTCTTTTAATCGGAAATCTTCTCTCAAAAAGAATGTTGAGCATTTCACGACCCACATTCCCCGTAGCACCAACAACCGCAATATCGTAAGCCATATCTTAATAACCTAACTTATTGTTCTTTTAGTTGATAATCTTTTATTTTCGGTAAATCCGTAAAATTTCCCTCTGTCTTAGTTT
>CACFNV010000003.1:37500-67790 GCA_902567635.1 uncultured Alphaproteobacteria bacterium | reverse complement strand
AGCCTCCTTGCTTCGTGTGATCTCCTTTAATTGCTCACGTAAATCTCCAGAACTGTAATTTATGAGGTGATCTGCACCAGCCTTTTTCACAACTTCAAGTTTTTCATCTGAGCTTGCAGCTCCTATTACCGTAGCCCCCATAGCCTTACCTATTTCTACGGCAGACATGCCTACACCACCAGCAGCTCCAAGAACAAGAAGAGTTTCGCCAGGTTTTAAATCAGCCCGTTGCTTTAAGGCATGCATAGAAGTTCCATATGTTATTTGAATACCAGAGGCCACTACTGCGCTCATTTTCTCTGGTCTCCTCATTAGCATCTCTGTCCCTACAACAAGCTTCTCTGCAAAACCTCCGAAAATAGTAGTTGTCATCACTTTGTCGCCTACAGAGAAATTGGATACACCTTCGCCAACTTCTTCAACAATTCCTGCCACTTCTCCGCCGGGCCAAAAGGGTAATTCGGGTTTAAATTGGTATTTATTATTTATAATAAGTGTATCAGGGAAATTTACCCCGCAAGCTTCAACTTTTAGTTTGACCTGATTCTTACCAGTAACTGGCTCAACTACTTCTTTAACTTCGAGATCTTCAGGCAACCCAAACTTAGAACAAACTACAGCTCGCATATTTTTCTCCCTATTTTGGTTATACTTTTTGTATCCTATGTCTTGACTAGAACACACTCGGTTGTATCATTTCAATAGAAAATTCTCTTTTTCTAATTAAATTATATTTACGTATTATTATTTCTTTGGGGGATATTATGGAAAACACTGCAAATCTAAATATTGAAGGCGATATTGCGTTCATTGATCTGAACTATCCTCCCATGAACTCTCTTTGCCAATCTTTAAGAGATAATTTAAAAAAGTGTCTAGAAAACGCTATGCAAGACAACACCGTTAAAGCCATTATAATACATGGTCAGGGGCGTGTATTCTCTGCAGGCGCAGATATAAATGAGTTTGGTAAACCCTTAGAATCCCCACATCTGCCAGATATTTGTGACTTAATAGAAGCTAGTGACAAACCAATTATAGCCGCAATTCATGGTACAGCACTGGGTGGAGCATTTGAGATTGCCCTATCAACACATTTCCGAATTGCCACACCGACAGCATCGATAGGTCTTCCAGAGGTACATTTAGGTTTATTACCTGGGTCGGCTGGAACACAAAGAATGCCAAGGCTTGTGGGAGTCAAAAATGCAATCGATGTTATGACTAGTGGGCAGCAAATTATTGCAAAAAAAGCTATAGAAATGGGCGCCATTGACGAAATTGTAAGTGACATTAAAGAAGGTGGAATTAGCTTTGCAAAAAAAATACTTAGTGAAGGCAGACACCTCAAAAGGCTGAGCAAATCAAAGGGAGCAATTGAAAATAAAGAGGAAGGATTGAAAGTTATAGAAGAGCAAAGGGCTCATTGGAGAAAAATAAACCCTAACCTTGAGGCTCCTCAAAAAATTATTGACTGTGTTGAACAAGCTATAAAGCTTGATTTTAAAGAAGGAATGATTTTCGAACAAAAAAGCTTTCAAGAGCTAATGTCCAGTGACCAAAGTAGTTGCCTGATTCATGCATTCTTTGCAGAAAGAAAAAGTAATAAGATTCCAGAATTAGCAAGAGGTGCAAAGCCTAGGACCCTAGAGAAGTTAGGCGTTATTGGAGGTGGAACTATGGGGTCTGGAATTACAATAGCAGCCTTAAATTCGGGTATTCCTGTTACCATGATTGAAAGAGATGCAGAGAGTATCGAAAGAGGAGTAGAAAATGTACATAAGATATACAGAAGAGATGTTGAGAAAGGTCGTCTAACTCAAGAAAAAGCGGACGCGATTTTAAAAAATTACTCAACATCAACAAACCTGGAAGATTTAGCCGATAAGGATATGATAATAGAGGCAGTGTTTGAACAGCTGGATGTGAAAAAAGAGGTTTTCTCAAAATTGGATGCTATAGCAAAAGAAGGAGCTGTATTGGCTTCTAATACTTCCTATTTAGACATCGACAAAATAGCATCAGCCACGAAGCGATCTGGAGACGTAATTGGATTACATTTCTTTTCTCCGGCAAATATAATGCGTTTGCTGGAAATTGTTGTTCCTGAGAGTGTTAAAGACGATGTGGTCGCTACCGGTTTCCATCTAGCAAAGCTCTTGAAAAAAGTTCCAGTACGCGCTGGAAATTGTGATGGGTTCATTGGAAATAGGATATTAGAAAATTATGCTAAAGCTGCCAGTTACATGATGGAAGATGGTGCCTCTCCGTATGATATTGATAAAGCTGTTGTTAACTTTGGATACCCAATGGGACCATTTCAAATGTTTGATCTTGCAGGTGGAGACATTGGTTGGGATGATAGAAAAAGAAGAGCAGCTTTCAGATCTAATCATGAACGATACGTGAATATCGCCGATCGTATATGTGAAAAGGGCTGGTTTGGGCAAAAAACTGGTCGGGGCTATTATAAATATACCCCTGAAGCTAGAAGGGGAGCGGAAGATCCAGAGGTCCTAGCGATAGTTGAAGAGGAAAGAAGTGTAAAAGGTATTACTCCCAAAAATTTTACCCCTGAAGAAATTATCAGAAAATATTTGGCGGCTATGGTAAATGAAGGTGCAAAAGTTCTGGAAGAAAACATGGCCTTAAGACCTTCAGATATCGACGTAACTAAACTATTTGGATATGCTTTTCCTAGACATAAGGGAGGTCCAATGAAATATGCAGATCAGTATGGATTGGACAAAATTCTGTCTGATTTAAAGGAATTTGAAAAAGAAGATCCTCATTTTTGGAAGCCGGCTGATCTAATTGTTAAGTTAGTAAATGAAGGCAAAAACTTTGATAGCCTCAATTGAGAAAAGGAAAAAAAGATGGATTTGAATTTTACTGAAAAGCAACAAGAATTTCAAAAAGAAGTTAGAGACTTTCTTGATAAAAACTTGGACACAAAAGTTTCAGAAAAAGTGAGAAACGGAATTTCGATAAGTAAAAGTGAGTCTGAGGATTGGCACAAAAAACTGAATAATAAGGGCTGGCTTGCTGGTCCTTGGCCTGAAGAATTTGGAGGCCAAGACTGGGGAGTGGTAGAAAAATTTATTTTTGAGGAAGAGTGTGGAGCCTCAGGAGCGCCAAGAATTGTTCCTTTCGGTGTAGGCATGCTAGCTCCAGTATTAATGAAGTTTGGATCAGATGAACAAAGAAAACATTGGCTTCCAAGGATGTTAAATGGTGAGGATTGGTGGTGTCAGGGTTATTCAGAACCGGGCTCTGGTTCAGACTTGGCGTCCCTCAAAACTACTGCTGTAAAGGAAAACGATTGTTATATAGTGAATGGTCAAAAAACCTGGACAACATTTGCTCAACACGCAAATATGATATTTTGTCTGGTTAGAACGTCCAATGAGGGAAAACCCCAGGAAGGTATATCTTTTCTGTTGATGGACATGAATTCTCCTGGAATTGAAGTTAGGCCTATAATAACTCTGGATGGCAGCCACGAAGTAAATGAAATATTTTTTTCTGATGTAAAAGTCCCTTTAGAAAATCTCGTTGGGGAGGAAAATAAAGGTTGGACTTACGCAAAGTATTTGCTTACACACGAAAGAACAGGAAACGCAAACGTTGCAATTTCAAAAAGAAAAATTAAGAAATTGCGAAGGCTTGCTTCTGAGACAAAAAAGAATGGTACAGCGTTGGTTAATGACCCACTCTTTGCGTCTAGACTAGCTCAAATTGAGATTAATCTACAAAACCTAGAGATAACAAACCTTAGAACTCTTTCCTCTGTTGAAAATGGCGAAGCTCCTGGTGCAGAGAGTTCAATCATTAAGATCCTAGGATCCGAGATTGAGCAAGATATAGATAATCTCACTAGAAAGTCATTGGGGAAGAGAGCTTTTATAAACGAACCAGATGCCTTCTCCGTGGGATATAATGGGCCTGAAATAGAACCTAAAGCAGCAGCAACAGCTTCAGGAAAGTATTTTAATCATAGGAAAAAGTCCATCTATGCTGGCTCTAATGAAATCCAGAAAAACATTATTTCAAAAATGATGTTAAACCTATAATTAAGTTGGTAAAAAGTAATGGATTTAAAACCAAGCCCAGAAAGACAAATTTTATTCGATACACTGACTAAGTATTTCGAGAATGAATACAAAATAGCAGATAGAAATACCGCTGCCCATTCAGAACTTGGATATTCTAAAGAGGCATGGGAAAGAATGCGTGATCTAGGAATATTGGAGTCTTTAATAGTCCCTGAACTTAACGGATTCGGTGGAACTCCCTTAGACATTAGCGCAGTTTTTGAAGCGTTGGGAAGAGGATTGGTAGTAGAACCCTTTCTTGAAACAGGTCTTGTTTCAACTAAGATCCTTAGTAAAGGTAACGAGAGCCAGAAAAAATTAGTGGCTGATCTCCTTGAGAACATTGCTCTTCCAACATTTTGTCACTCAGAAAATGACACAGATTATAGGAAAAGCTATGTAAAAACTAAATTGGTTCCTGACAAAGAGGGAAATTTTCTAGTTACGGGTGAAAAGGTGATGATTAAAAATGCCTCTGGCGCAAGCCATCTAATAATTACGTGTAGGAGTAGTGGAGACTATGCTGATGAAAAAGGTATAACTATAGCCTGTATTCCATCCAACAGATCTGGGGTCGATATTAAAAGTTTTTCCAGTATTGATGGGGGAAGAGTTTCGGACATTCGTCTAGAAAACGTTGCAGTTTTAAAGACTGAAATAATTGGTAATGATGGCAAAGGATTTGAGATAATTTCAGAGGCTATTGATTTTGGAATATTGGCAATTTGCTCAGAGGCCTTGGGTATTATGGAAAAAATAAAGGAACTTACCTTGGATTATTTAAAAACAAGAAAGCAGTTCGGTGTTCCCATAGGCAAATTCCAAGCTCTGCAACACAGGATGGCGCAGTTATTGGTAGAAATCGAACAAGCTCGCTCTGCGGTAGTAAACGCAACAATAAATTTCTTTGATAGCAATGAGCGGAGCAGTGTAATTTCGGCGGCCAAATTTTCAATAGGGAAAATAGGAATGTTGGTTGCAGAAGAAAGTATCCAATTACATGGCGGTATGGGTATGACATGGGAATACGACCTGGGCCATTACGCAAAAAGACTTGTTCTGATCGATCATGAATTTGGAGATGAAGATTTTCACCTTCAAAAATATATTGAGCTACAATAGCAGTGGGTCAAATCACTAATTCATTTTTAGAAGCCTTTAAACTTATTTTTTCATTTGATCCTGAATTGATAGAAATATTGTATTTATCTTTTGAGATTACGATAATTGCAGTGCTTATCTCAAGTTTCATTGGTATTCCTTTAGGAACAGTTTTAGCGTGTACGAGATTCTATTTTAGAAAAGCTATAATCTCGATTTTTTTTGCTTTAATGGGTTTACCGCCTGTTGTTGTCGGTTTGTTTGTTTATCTAATTTTTTCCAGATCCGGAACACTCGGTTGGATGGGTTTACTTTATTCTCCAACAGTTATGATTATTGCTCAAATTATTTTAATTACACCAATCATATGCTGCCTGACGTTCCAGACTATAGAAAGTGCCCACTTGAAATATCGAGAATTCTTCCAATCCTTCCATATTGGAAGATTAAAGGCTGTTAACGCGTATATAATAGACTCAAGATTTGAATTAATTACCGTTATCCTCGCTGGATTTGGTCGGTCAATTTCTGAAGTTGGTGCAATCATTATAGTTGGTGGAAATATAGATCACCTCACTAGAGTGATGACGACTGCAATTGCATTAGAGACCTCAAAGGGAAATTTATCTTTGGCAATGGGACTAGGCATAATTCTCTTGTTAATTGCTGTTTTCGTAAATGTAGCTATGATATTTGTAAAGAACAAATTTCTTAATCCTTCTAATCAGGATTTATGATGTTTAAAAAAAATCCAAATATAAACATCAATAATATTTCCTATTCCATCAATGGCAAATTCCTGCTTAATAGAACAAGTTTAGATATATCAGGTAATGGAATAACGGTTGTTCTTGGTGCCAATGGAGCCGGAAAAACTATTTTTCTAAAGTTACTGTCTGGTTTAATAAATTCTGATAATGGGAAAATTAAAACTCATAGCAATGATTTTTCTTTTGGCAATAGCGCTATGGTTTTTCAGGAGCCGATAATTTTAAGACGTTCAGTTCTTAGTAACATCCTTTTTGTCATAGAAAAAATTCAACCACACCAAAAAATAATGGCTTCAGAATTAATGGATACACTTGGACTTTCTGGCAAGGATAACCAAAACGCTCAAACTTTATCGGCCGGAGAAAAGCAGCGTCTTTCTTTGGCTCGCGCACTTATTACCCAACCTAAGATTTTATTGTTAGATGAGCCAACAGCCAATATAGAACCCACTTCAACCATTTATATAGAAAATGTTTTGAGAAGAAAAAGCTCAAGCGGAACTAAAATATTTTTTGTTACTCATGATATTAATCAAGCCAAAAGACTCGCAAATGACATTATTTATCTAGAGAACGGTCAAGTAATGGAATATACGAAAGGCTCTATTTTCTTTAAAAAGCCAACTACCCTAAGTGCACAAAAATATCTTTCAGGAATAATCAGTGATATTTAAACCAATAACTAAGCTTTCAATCTTAATCACTATTGTAATCATTTGTTTACCACCGGTTTTTGCTAAGAGTATTCTTGTTCAATCGTCTACGTCTCTTAAAAACTCTGGTTTTTACCAGCATATAATACCAGTAATAAAAAATGAACTAGGAATCGATTTGCATGTGGTGGCAGTTGGCACGGGACAGGCAGTCAAAAATGCTCTTAATTGTGATGGGGACCTTCTTATTACCCATGCAAAAGAGGCAGAATTAGATTTTCTAAAGACAGGATTTGGATCAAAAAGATCAGAATTGATGTATAGTCATTGGCTAATTATAGGACCGGAAGACATGGCAAATTCTTTAACTGTTAAAAATGATATTGCTGATGCTTTTTATTTAATATTTAGTAGAAAGTACAAATTTGTCTCAAGAGGTGACAACTCAGGCACTCACATGAGAGAAATTAAGTTATGGGAAAAAGCTGGTTTAAACCCTAGAAAATTTTCTACGAACTGGTACATGGAAGTTGGTTCAGGTCAAGGAGCAACTCTAAACTCTTCGATACAATTAGAGGCTTTCACTCTCACGGACTCTGCAACTTGGTTCTCTTTCCAGAACAAGGGTAATGCGCAGATAGCATATAAAGATGAAAAAAACTTTAATGTCTATTCTCTTACAACAATTAATTCGAAAAAGTGCCCTAACATTAAACTAAACGAGTCTGAAGAGGTAGTTGATTTTCTAACCTCTAAAAGAGGTAAAGCATTAATCTCAAGCTTTTCTATAAATGGGGAAATAGTGTTTTTTCCTCTGTAACCTTGAAAAGACATTCTTAAATTGGGCTATTCCTATGCAGACCCACCTTATCCTCTATCAATTTTGCAAAAGCAAGTAAACGATCTTCTTGCCTCGGTTTACCCAAAATCTGAATGCCTACCGGCAACCCACTATTGGAGAACCCGATGGGTAGAGATATTATCGGGCATGAGGTCAATGTTAAGGCAAATGTAATCGCAAACCAATCAATATAAGTTTTACAAGGGATACCGTCGATCTCAGTAACAAATGGTGTCTTTATATCGAAAGGAAGGACTGAACACGTCGGACAAATTAAGAAATCATAATCTGCAAAAAAATTAACCATTTTTCTGTAAAGATCTTGCCTAAAGTTCTCCGCTGAGATTATTTGTTCATTTGTAACCTCATAACCAACCTCTATATTTTTTACAATGTCTATCAGAATTTCATCCCTTCTTGTTTTTAAAAGATCACCCATCATATAGGCTAATAATAGGCCTCTAAGAGTATGAAAAGAGTCAATCGCTCCAGAAAAATCTGGGATATCTGACCCTACCTCCACACCCAAAGTTTTTAAATGAGGTAAAACGTTTCTAACTGTAGATCTAACTTCTTGTTCCACGGGAACGATGCCCAGATCTTCAGTAAATGCAACTCTGACTGGAAGTTGGAATTCATCTAAGGAATCAAAAAAAGACTGACAACTATGGTTAAAAGACAAAGGGTCTGTTTCACAAAACCCAGTGCTGGCATCAAGCATAAGAGCTATGTCCTTTACACATTTTGCAAGCGGTCCTTCCACCCAAAGAGGATCAAAACTATGGTATCTTAGCCCCCTTGGAACCACGCCAACACTTGGTCTAAAGCCAACAACATTGTTAAAGCTTGCTGGTGTCCTTAGACTTCCTCCTAAGTCATTTCCTGTAGCCAACCATACCTGATTAGTTGCCAGAGCTACTGAGGAGCCACCTGAGGAGCCACCAGCAATTTTCTCTATGTTGTATGGGTTTCGTGTAACGCCGTAAACGGGATTGAATGTATGCCCTCCCGCCCATTCAGGAACATTAGATTTTGCTACGGGGACAGCTCCATTATTTTCTAAGCGCTCAATAGTAGCATCAGATTTAGTTGGAATATTATTTATAAAAATTTTTGAACCATAAGTAGTAGGGATACCCCCCACGTCGTTATAATCTTTTACTGCTATAGGTAAACCCATTAAACTTTTCTTGTTTTCCTTCTCTTTTTTAATATCAATTTTATCTGCTTTTTGTACTGCTTCATCATAAAAGGTCTTAGGTAAAGCGTTGACATGACCATCGACATCCTCATGTCTATTCTGGGAAGCCTCAATTGCTTCTTTAACGCTTACTTCACCAGTCTTTAAAAGTTGGACTAATTCATACGCGAATTTATCAGTCAGTTCCTCTGTCATTTATGAATTCTCTTTAATTGTCACTATAAAAATTCTATAACTTTTTTTGTTTGCGATAAATTGATTTCGTCAAGTATCATTCCCTTCCTTTTCTTTGCTATAAAACCAACTAACTTGGCAACATCCGAAGGCTTTATCGCATTATCTTCGCTGTTTCCTGGTCTAAAGTTCTTACCATCAAAGAAACGTCCCCTGATCATGCCTGGGTTCACAATTGTTACAGATATATTATTTTTTGCAGTTTCATCTCTAATAGATTGCGCAAACCCTCTTAGTGCAAACTTTGATGCTGAATAAACAGAGCCTTTTTTTGATCCCTTCAACCCAGCCTCCGATCCAATATAAACTAAACTTCCCTGATTCATGGATTTTAACTTTGGGACAAGTAACTTAGTTGCGACTATAGCCGATAACAGATTTACATTTATTAATTTTTTTATTGTTGGAAGTGACATGTTTTCAATATTATCGAACTCACCAATCCCCGCGCAATGAACCAAACCCGTGATTTCGGGGTTTTCCTTCATCAATTTGCCAAATTCCTCCTCTGACTGAGTAACTTTTTCCAGATCAATTTTATAATGGATATATTTATCACTTAAGCTTTTAAGAGGTGATAATTTTCTCCCGACTCCTATGACTCTAAATCCATCTTTCAGCAACTGTCTGGAAACAGCTTCTCCTACAGACCCTGTAGATCCAATTACAATTAGAGTTTTTATTTTTTTCTAACCTTTCTTCAACTGTAACAGTGAAACACTTTGTTCTCGTTACAATATTTGAGCAAATCGTTTTTACAAAATGTATTCATTTCGTACTCTAAAGCTTTGTCATATGAAACCACGTTTGCACTATTGATATCCATCTGCGAAAAAACTTCCTCACCACGGTGATACCCAAAAATTTTGTTAAAATATGCCTTGGGAAATCTAAGGGGTCCTAAAGAGACTGAATGAATACTTTCTTCTTTGATCTCCGAATAAATTTCTTTAAACAAACTTTGATATTTTATTTTCCAATTATTAGAATAGATCAATGGATCAAATCTCAATCCAATTTTCCAACCCATGGCGCTCAACTTCTTCATAGCTGATATTCTTGATGAAACGCTAGGAGCTTTTTTATCAAGCTTAACAGCGAGTTCTTCAGGCATCAAACTATAAGCAATAACACAGTTGGAAATTGGTTCTAATTTCTCAAAAATGCGGGTTTGTACACTTTTAGTTCTTAGTTCTATCAAGGCATTTTCATGCCCTCTAAAGGTAGGAATAAAGTCATTAATAAAATTCGTAACAGACTCCATGGCCACCGAGTCACAGTCATATCCAGAAAAAAAGGAGATGTTTTCCCCCATATTTCTTTCCATTACTTGTTTTATCTCCTTTTTAAAGTCGTCAAAATTTACAAATATTAGATAATTAGCAGAAGAGTACATTCCTTGAAGAAAGCAATAAGAGCAGTCATAAAGACAATTATACATGTGGGAAAAATAAAAATTCTTCTGATCACCGATACCGAATCCCACAGGCGTTGGCAATACAAACCCTTTATGCTTTCTTGCCAAAATAAGGCTTGGATTTATTTTTTGAACTCTGAAATTCTGATTTTTTCTATTAAAAATTTCACCATATCTATCAATAGAAATTTTTCTAGCATTTTTAAATTTTCGGAGTATTTGGATAGTTTTAGAATTATCTTCAATTTCTTTTTCAATGTAAATTGTTTCTATCATTTAACTTCTATTTAGCTCTTTTTCCATAAATTGTATTATTTTTGATGCCGTTTTTAAAACAGAAATATTTTTTATCAGACTTTTTGATACTTTTCGAGCATGCCATTGATGTAGCAACTTTTTCAGAGTTACTCTTTGACTAAATGTGAACTTTCTTATCTTGCAAATGTCTTCAAAGTTCTTTGGCGGAAGCATTTGACCCTTAAGTTTTTGAGATATAGAAAACAATGTGGGTACGATTTTAAGTAATGCTGGTACTTTTTTTTCAATAAGAGTTGATATTTTGTGTTTATCGATTTTGGATAAATCAGAACCAGGTCCATCAGAAACGATTTTTAAAATAAGTATTAGCTCATTGGAAGAAAGTTTTGAGGTGACCTCGAAAAATGAAAATCCTTCCATATCATAAACTCCATCAGAACCAAACACTCTTTCAGGACTATTTACCGTTATAAGTTCACTTCTATTTTCAATTTTTAAATTTGGAATAGAATAAGGATAGAGGCTTTTACCAGAAATATTTGAAGTGACCTTATCAATAAAAACCAATTCTCCTAAATTAAACGTTTTGCTTCCAGCTATTCCAACGTTAATCCAAACAGATGTCTTATCGGCCCCACTTTTTTTAAAAAGAAAACTGGTTGCGTTAGCGATATTAGCCTGCCCTAAACCAGAAACTGTTAACCAATGCTCTCCTTCATCATCAGTATAAATTGGAAAAGGTAATTTGCCGGAAATTTTTTTTAAACGTAGAGCATGAATAATAGGGATTGCTTCTGGTATCAAGGCAATCACCCACCTAACAGAGTTTTTCGTAGAAATCCTACTCATTTTTTCAGTTGATCCAGCCAATAGATCTTTTTCTCATTATATATTTCGAAAACTTGCCGATTTGATCTCTTTTTTGCTCCGTTAACAATTATAGATATCTTACGTATTAGAGTCTCTGCAGTCATTTCCAACTGATCCTTTTCCAAGGAATTACTACCAATTAGTTTTTCTAAGGCAGTTATCCTAAACCTATCCATACCCCAGTTTTTCTTGGAGAGTTGATCTAAATGACCTCCAAACTTAAAGGTAAGCTTTTTATTAACAAAGTTCACAGGATATTTTGAACAATACCTTAACCAAAAATCATAGTCTTCACATACCTCCAAGCTTTCATCAAAATATCCAATTTCGTTAAAAATTTCTTTTTTTATCAATGAACTACTAGGCGAAATACAGCAAAGAGGCAGGCAATACTCAAAAATAAACCCTCCCCTTTTCCGGTGCTTCAATTTTTGATTCACTATTTGTTTTTCTCGATACCAAGTTTCATCGGTATGAGATAAAAAAACTTTGTTTTCCTCCTCTGAAATACTCTCAACTTGCAATTTCAATTTTTCGTGATGCCATTGATCATCTGAGTCTAAAAAAGCAATCCAATTGCCTTCAGACTTTTCTATACCCAAATTTCTTGTCGCGCTAACTCCTGGGATACTTTGAACAAATGTTTTTACTGTGGGATATTCCTTCATAACCATTTCAAGGGTTCCATCCGAGGATAAGTTATCAATAATAATGATTTCATAAGAACTAAATGTCTGTTTTAAAACTGACTCTATTGCTTTCTTCAGGAAATTCTTCCTATTTAAAGTGGGGATAACTACAGAGATCTTAAACTCATCTACCAAAGCTCTCTCCTAAGAAAATTTTCTTTAACATTATTCAAAGTCCCTCAATTTAACCCTAGGCCAATTTCTAAATTAAGATTATTTATCTATATCCTTTATATTATAAAAAGAATAAATTAACCTGTAATCTAATTATTGCTGAGTATAGATTTGAAGTTTTCTCTTAGACTTGAGCCCATAAAGTTTGGAAAATATTTTCTATTTTTACTAATAGGTTTTGTATTATTAACAGCCTTCTATTCCAATCAATTTTTTTCTTTTGAAAATCTAATCATTTTAAAAGAATCTACAAAAAACTATTACCTCTCATATCCCCACTTTACTAAGGTCATTTTCTCTACAGTATACATATTATGCGTATTGGTATTTATTCCCGTCGCTACTCTTTTAACAATCCTTTCAGGAGTTATCTTTGGTTTAGTGGAGGGCACTATACTTTCTTTATCATCAGCCAGCATAGGAGCCACAATTTCACTCTATTTTGTTAGATCTTTCTTTTATCCATATTTTTCAAGCTTCCAATCTAAAAGATTCCAAAAATTTTCTGATAGCTTTAAAGCCTATGGCTTAACATATTTATTTGCAGCCAGAATGGTTCTTATATTTCCTTTCTTTTTGGTCAATATTTTTATGGCTTTGATGCCAATCAAGATATTACAGTTTTTTTTAGTAAGCTTTTTAGGCATGGCCCCAATGACTTTCATTTTCGTCTATATGGGAACGGTTTTAGATCAAATAAATTCTTATAAGGATATTTTGACTCTAAATATAATTATTACTCTAAGCTTAATTGGCTGCATTCCTTTTCTATTTAAACTGATATTTAATACATGTTTTTCTAAAAGAAAAAATACCTAGCGAGTACATAGAAAATAGTTTTTTACAAACTCTAAATATGACATATTCGTGACATAGGAAATGCAAAAAAAATGTTTATTAGTGAACCTCAGAGAAAAACACCGATAGTACACAAAACGGATGTAATAGTTGTAGGCTCAGGACCAGGGGGCTTGTCGGCTGCGATTACTGCAGCTCGGGCAGGTGTTGAAGTTGCTTTAATAGAAAGATACGGTTGCTTTGGAGGCAACATTACTGCTGTCGGGGTTGAAGGGTTTGCTTGGTATAGGCATGAAAAAACAATAGAGGCGGGAGGCCTCGCCTTTGAATATGAGGAGCGAGCAAAACAGCAGGACGCCGCTGTACCAGAGTCGCAATCTCTTAGCTATGAATTGGATAGTGAAGGCTTTAAAATAGTTGCTGATAATCTGGTCATGGAAAATGGCATCAGGCCAATGCTACACAGAAGCTTCTGTGAACCTATTATTGAAGGAAATAAACTCACAGGAGTAATTACAGAGTCAAAAGCTGGACGCGAAGCTATTATAGGAAAAGTTGTAATTGATGCCTCAGGTGATGCTGACGTAGCAAGACGAAGTGGGGCCAAAGCATTCAAAGCTAATCCTGAAAATATGATAGGTGCATCAGTAATGTTTCATATGTCTGGAGTTAACAAAGCTAAATTTGTAGAGGAAATAAATCGTGACCCCCAGACATACTCAGACTGGAGTGATAAAAACTGGCAAGTAACAACTTCGGGCAAGGAAGACAAGATGTTTTCTCCTTTCCTAAGAAAGCCTTTCGAAAGAGCAAAGGAATGCGGATTAATTGAAAATGATCTCCAAACTATAACTGGAACTTGGGGAGCCATTCATGACTCAGGCGAACTAACTTATTTGAATCTAGTACACCTAAGTGGAATTGATGGCACAGATCCCAACAGTCTAACAATAGGAGAGATTCAAGGACGAAAAGCTGCTATGGAGGCAATTACAGCTTTGAAAAGTTTTATGCCAGGCTGTTCAGAGGGAAAGCTCAGAAACTTTGGTATGACTATTGGTATACGTGATTCATTTAAGATTGACGCAGAATATAATCTAAAAGATGAGGACGTAAAAAACGAGTGTCGTTTTGACGACAGTATAGGAATATACCCCGAATTTATTGATGGGTACGGAATACTAATTTTACCAACCACTGGAAGATATATGCATATTCCTTATAGAACATTAATACCAAAAAAGATAAAAGGGCTCCTAGTTGCAGGTCGAGCTATTGGAGGAAGCAATATTGCGCACGCAGCAACAAGAAATATGTCTTGCTGTACTGTAACTGGTCAGGGTGCAGGGGCAGCTGCAGCGGAAGCAATAAAGAATAAAGTTAACCTAGAAGATGTAAATATTGAAAATGTGCAAGCAGAGTTAAAAAGGCAGAATGTTAGAGTTTTTTGATTAAGGAGAAAAAGAATTAGCCAAAACAACACACATCTAACCAACTTATTTGAAGTTGAAGAGATAGAGGACTTGCCGATCGTTATGTCAGATGGAACACGTTTGTCTGCCAGAGTTTGGAAACCTCTCAGTGATGAAGACCTAAAGTTTCCAACAATCCTCGAGTATATCCCCTATCGAAAAAGGGATGGAACTCAAGTTCGAGATGCCCTCACACATCCCTATTTTTCTCAAAGAGGATATGTTTGCTTGAGAGTTGATATACGGGGTAATGGTGACAGTGAAGGACTACTTTTTGATGAATATACTGAAGTCGAGCTTCAAGACGCAGAAGAAGTAATAAGTTGGGCTAGCAAGCAATCTTGGAGCAATGGAAAGGTTGGGATGATGGGAATTAGTTGGGGAGGTTTTAATAGCCTTCAAGTAGCAGCAAGAAATCCCAAAGCATTGAAGGCTATAATTACTTTGTGCTCCACAGTTGATAGATACGCTGACGATATTCATTACAAAGGGGGTTGCTTATTAAATGAGAATCTTGGTTGGGGAGCAACCATGCTTTCCTTTTCTTCAAGACCCCCAGACCCAAGTATTGTTGGTGAGGGTTGGAGGAAGTTATGGCTAGAACGACTTAATGCGCAACCTCATCTTTCTCCCTTATGGCTTAGGCACCAAAGTAGAGATGCCTATTGGAAGCATGGATCCGTTTGTGAAGATTATTCAAAGATAAAGGCAGCAGTTTTAGCAATAGGTGGCTGGGGAGATGCCTACAAAAATGCAGTACCTGCCTTAGTTGAAAATGTTGGAGCTAAGGGAATCATAGGACCATGGATGCACAAATACCCTCATTTTGCAGTCCCTGGACCCCAAATAGGCTTTTTACAGGAAGCATTAAGATGGTGGGATAGATGGTTAAAAGATATAAATAACGGGGCAGAAAACGATCCAGATTACAGAGTTTATGTAATGGAGGGGGAACCACCTGAAACAAACTACAATTACAGAAAGGGATATTGGATAAAAGAAGCTAATTGGCCAATTAGTAAAATTTTTACCCGGAATTATCATTTCAATAAAAACAAAAAATTGGAGGAAGAAATTGGGCATAAGGATAATCTTGTAGGTTATATTGACTCTCCACAGGATTGTGGCTTGAAAGGAGGAGAATATTGTGCCATCTGGTTAGGGCCTGAACTTCCTGGCGATCAGCGAATAGATGATGCTTTGTCTCTAAACTTTGAAACAGACCCCATTTGTTTGAAAGAGGACATTGTAGGGTCTCCAGAAATAACTTTAGTACTTAGTGCTGACTCTCCCAATAGCCAGATAGCAGTTAGGTTATGTGATATTTTTCCCAATGGGGAGTCTTATAGAATTACCTACGGCATCTTAAATCTTAAGTTCAGAGAAGGTTTTGAGAAGCCTCTGGATCTTCCAATAAATGAAAAAATTAAGGTCACAATTAAACTAGACCATATTGCTTACAAAATCCCTAAAGGAAATAAATTAAGAGTTTCCTTATCAAACGCATATTGGCCTTTAGTATGGCCGACCAATAATCCAGCTAAATTAACTATTTATGAAGGCAGTCTATCGCTACCCACCAGGAAAGAAGCTTTATCAGACGAGTGGACATTTCCTTCAACCGATAGTTCTGCTCCCTGGAAAAATAAAGAAATAAGAAAGCCTTCAAACTCGCGAAAAACTATTTTAGACGAAGCAACAGGTACGGTTACTATAGAGATCGAGGATGATTTTGGATCATTTCAAGATCTTTCACATGGATTAGTAATAGCCAGCAAAGCCAGAGAGACATGGAAGATAAACCCAAAAGATCCACTGTCAGCCTTTGGAAAAACACATTGGACTGAAGAAAGGTCAAGAGACGATTGGTCCATTAGGACAGAAACTTTTTCACAAATGAAATCGGATAACAAATATTTTTATTTAGAGTCTAGGGTAGAAGCTTATGAAAAAGATAAGTTAATCTTTGAAAAAGACGCTAGCGACAAAATTGAACGTATACTTTAATTATTACAGACCCTATTTATTACTCTGAGAAATTCCTTCGCCTCATCTTTAGAGTTGTAATGACATATTGAAAGTCTTATGCAGTCCTTCAATTTAAGTGGGGTCAATATATTCCCACAGTAGTGATCGTTCTTTCTTATATGAACTCTAATATTATTTTTCCTCAGTTGTTCTACGATAAAACTAGAAGAAATTCCTTCAACATAAAAAGAAATAACTCCTTCTCTGGAGTTTAGAGAACTCTTGCCTATTATATGGATTTTTTTTATCTCACTAAGTCCCTGAATCTCAGCAGCTCCATTAATTATAAGAGAAACGATTTCCTGTTCATGCGATTTAATAGCTTTTGATGCAGCATTTAATTGTTCTCTTATATTATTACTTTTAGTGAAATTACTACCCAACCAAGTCATATAATCTATTACATCTGAGAATGTTGCGTAACTTCCTGTATCCCTTGTCCCCAACTCCCAATTTTCCGATGGGCCATTTAATAATTGTTCTTTTTGCATGTTTGACAACCTATCAGAGGCCCAAGCAACACCATATCCGTGCCTCGAAAACATCTTATAAGGGGATACTACATAGCCGTCTATATCATATGAATCTATGTCTATTCCTCCATGACTTGAATGCTGTATTCCATCTACAATAATAAAGCATTCAGGAGAGGCTCTTCTTATTTTTTTTGCAATCCCACGCACATCCAATGACATCCCTGTTACCGGAGAGGTGTGTACAATAGAAACAACTCTCAAATCATCCGTAATCTTTGCTTCATATTGCTCAATGTCAACTGATCCCGTTTTATTATTGTGCTCTACCAAAATATGTGGTCTTTCAGTATAATGCGCCCATTTTTTCATTGCACTCATGGATGCGGGATGCTCTAGAGTTGAACTCAACATTTTTCCTTTTTTTTCTGACCCCAAAGAGGCAGTACGAATCAGCCTGAACAATAGTTCCGTCCCACTCTCACCTACAAAAACTTTTCCCTTTGATGCATTGAAAAACAGGTGCATTTTTTTCCTACCATTTTCAATTATATCTGATAGCGCTCTTGAAGCATCATTTTCCCTTCCTTGGTTGTCCGGATATGAAGCAAATAAAGCAGATGTTTCTACAACAGATTTGAGACGTAAAGATCCTCCTGCATTTTCAAAGAAGATTCTTTTCCCTTCAAAAGGACACTCCTCTACATGCATAAATTTATCTCTTACGGATTCAATTAATCCCTGTTGCTGTTCAATCATTGAAATTAGGGTACCTAAGTTTTTTCAATTGAAATGTATTAATAGATAGCTGTTTACAACTTTAGTCCAAATTGTCCAAGCAAAATTTATTTTGATAATTCTTGAACAAAGTTGCTAAAAAATTTCTTAGCCAACTTCTTTGCTGTGCTATGGATAAGCCTTGATCCAAGTTGAGCAATTTTTCCTTTTACCTCTGCTTTCACTTGATAAGAAAGAATAGTCCCTTCTCCATCTTCCATCTTAGATAAAAAGACCTTAGCTGACCCACTAGCAGCACCCGCAATACCTCCAGTTCCTGATCCAGAAATAGTATATCCATTTGGAGGGTTAAGGTCACTAAGATTAACCTTGCCTTTAAACCGAGTGGACATAGGTCCAATTTTTAATTTAACCTCTGCACTCAATTCATTAGGACTAATTCTTTCAAGCTTTTCACAGCCAGGTATAGAATTTTTAAGGAATCCTTCATCGTTTAAAGCTTGCCAAACAGTTTCTATGGGCAAGGGTAAATCGTAGCTCTCCTTGATTTCCATTTAAGCTTATCCTATCTCCTTGCAAAGATATCTTAAACAAGAAGAACTTTATTAAATTAAATGGTTAAGACGACACCGCACGTTTGGTCATCTCTCCAATTAAGTTGGCCCGATAATCAGCTGAGGCATGAATATCACTCATCAATCCATCAGAAGAAACTTCTACACCACTTACCGCCTCTTCACTAAAATTAGATGATAAAGCGCTCTCCAAATCGCTATGCCGAAAAACGCCTTCTTCCCCTGCCCCGGTAACTGCGACACGAACTCCATCAGAAAATTTTGCCACAAAAACACCTACCATTGCATATCTAGATGCTGGATTCGGAAATTTCATATAACATGCTTTCTCTGGCTTTTTAAAACTAACCGATTCAATCACTTCATCCTCTTCAAGAGCAGTTTCAAACATACCTTTAAAAAAATCATCAGCACTTATATCTCTTTTGTTTGTATGAACTGTTCCATCCAATGCCATGACTGCAGAGGGATAACAAGCGGCTGGGTCATTGTTTGCAACCGATCCCCCAAGAGTACCCCGATTGCGAACCTGTCTATCGCCAATACCTCCTGCTAAGTCTGCTAGGGCAGGAATAGCTTTGGCTACTGAACTAGATTCAGCTACTGCTGCATGCTTGGTCATAGCGCCTATTCTCACACTGGATCCTTTATCCTCTACACCCTCAAGACCACAACTTGAAATATCTATCAGACAGTCTGGGTTAGCAAGTCGTTGCTTAAGTGTTGGAATAAGTGTCATTCCTCCAGCCAGGATTTTACCTTCTTTAGAAGATCCAATTGCTTGTACCGCTGCCGAAGAATTTTCTGCTTTCACAATTTTAGTAGAATACATTTTTTCTCTCCTTCTTATTCAGCCGCTCTTGCTTGAGCATTTTGGATTGCTCTCCAAACTGTCTCAGGCGTTGCAGGCATTGACATATCAGAAACTCCTAAAGGACTTAACGCATTAATTATTGCATTGATTAAAGCTGGTGGAGACGCAATAGCACCCGCTTCACCACATCCTTTAACGCCTAAATCGTTGTGAGTACACGGTGTGTTTGTGCATTCAACTTTAAAAGAAGGCAAGTCATCTGCTCGTGGCATACAGTAGTCCATGTACGAAGCAGTTAAGAGCTGACCATTCTCATCATAGTGAGCATTTTCCAATAATGCCTGGCCAATACCCTGAGCAATTCCACCATGAACCTGACCTTCCACTATCATTGGGTTTATTAAGTTCCCAAAATCATCACAAGCAGCCCAATCTACTATCTCAACTACCCCTGTCGCAGGATCAACTTCAACCTCTGCAATATGAGTTCCTGCAGGATATGTAAAATTCATTGGATCATAAAAGGCGGTTTCTTCTAAACCAGGCTCTAATGTTTCCAATGGATAGTTGTGAGGCACATAAGCCGCCAATGCAACATCACCGAAAGCTGTCTCTTTATCGGTTCCTGCCACTGTAAACTTGCCATCCTTGAATTCCACATCTTCGGCAGAAGCCTCCATCAGATGCGCAGCTATCTTTTTACTCTTTTCAACTACTTTATCAAGTGCCTTACTTAATGCAACACCTCCAACTGCAAGAGATCTGGACCCATAAGTACCCATTCCGAAAGGGGTCTTATCACTATCACCGTGAACAAACTCGACATTTGCGTTAGGTATCCCAAGCCTCTCCGAAACAATTTGAGAAAAAGTAGTCGCATGTCCCTGGCCATGACTATGAGCTCCAGAAAAAACCGTCACAGTACCTGTAGGGTCAACTCTGACTGATGCCGACTCCCAGCCTCCAACTCTTCCTCCTAATGCTCCGGCTACAGCGGAAGGAGCTAATCCACAAGCTTCAATATAACTCGAAACTCCTATTCCTCTGTACTTTCCTCTTTTTGAAGCTTCAGACCTTCTTGCCTCAAAGCTCTTATAATCAATCATCTCCATTGCTTTATCAAGATTAGGCTCATAATCACCAGTATCATACTGAAGAGCTACCGCCGTTTGATATGGGAAAGCATCTTTAGGAATAAAATTTAGTCTCCTGAATTCAGCTTGATCCATACCGACTTCTCTGGCAGCCGCATCCATTGTTCTTTCGAGCAAGTAAGTAGCTTCTGGTCTTCCTGCACCCCTATATGCATCCACTGGCGCAGTTGTTGTAGCCATTCCTTTTACATTCGTATAAATTGTGGGAATATCGTATAGCCCAGATAGAAGCGTGCCGTGCAAATATGTTGGTACAGCTACCGCAAATGCTGATAGATAGCTACCTAAGTTACAAACAGTATCAACCCTAAGTCCAATTATCTTATTACTTTCGTCCAGAGCTAACTGAACATTATTGATGTGGTCCCGACCATGAGCATCGGTCAAAAAGGACTGTGTCCTATCCGCTGTCCACTTTACTGGTCGATTAATCTTTTTAGAAGACCATATGCAAACCGCTTCTTCAATATACACGTATATTTTTGATCCAAAACCACCACCCACATCTGGTGCTATCACTCGCAACTTAGACTCTGGTATCTGAAACATAAATGCCGCGAGAATGAGTCTGGCTAAATGAGGGTTTTGTGAAGTGGTATGCAATGTATAGGATCCCCCCAAATCGTCATATTCAGCCAGAGCTGACCTGGGTTCCATTGCATTAGGTATCAGGCGATTATTTCTAACTGACAACTTTACAACCTTTGCTGCAGATTGGAGCGCTTTATCAGTTGCCGCTTCATCCCCTAATTCCCAGTCAAAATATCTATTCTCTTTCATACCTTCGTGTATTTCAGCACCAGATGATGCTGTCTCTAGATTAGCCACAGCTGGTAATTCCTCATAATCTACCTCTACTAATTCTGACGCAGATTTAGCTTGCTCAACTGACTCTGCTATAACTACTGCTATTGCGTCACCAACAAACCTTACTTTTCCTTGAGCCAACAAAGGGTGCGGCGGTTCATGAGTTGCTGAACCATCACGGTTTGGAACGACCCAGCCACAGATTGGTCCACCAATTCCGTCGGCTGCAACGTCTTCACCTATATAAACTGCGACTACACCTGCTGCTTGAGAAGCTGCTTTGGTATTGATTGATTTGATATTTGCATGCGCTACATCAGAACGAACAAAATGAGCATAAACTTGCCCTGGTCGATTTATATCATCTGTATATTTCCCTTTTCCCGTTAGAAACTTTTTATCTTCTTTACGTTTAACTGATGCTCCTATTCCTTCTGACATAAACTTAGCCTCCCATTTTTTCTGCGCCGGCTTGAACCGACTTAACGATATTATGATATCCAGTGCACCTGCAAATGTTGCCTTCCAGACCATCCCTGATTTCTGCTTCACTTGGGCTTTTATTCTTAGATACGAGTTCTATCGCACTCATTACCATACCAGGTGTACAAAACCCGCATTGCAATCCATGATTTTCGTGAAAAGCCTCTTGCATCGGGTGGAGCTTTTCGCTGGATCCTATTCCCTCGATAGTGGTTACTTCTGAACCTTCGGCCTGCATAGCTAACATCGTGCATGCCTTAACTGATACTCCGTCAACATGAACAACACAAGCTCCACATTGGCTAGTGTCACATCCAACATGCGTGCCTGTCAGCCCAACAGTCTCCCTAATAAAATCTACTAATAAAGTATTTTCTCCTACTTCATGATTCTCAACTTTTCCGTTTACTTTAAGGCTAACTTCCGCCATGTTTTCTCCTCCTACAATAAAAGTCCACCAGGTGATTTAAGAATTCTTCCCCTGAAAAGGTCGTCGCCATTTTTGAATGCCTAGTCAAAAAATATTGCGCAATTTATGATTCATATTTTATAGTGCAGTGGTTAAAAGTAAAGAAAAATTTGACGTATGGTAAAGTTTAAAAGTTCCCAAAAGTCATCAGCTAATAGGTTAATTTATGGAAAAACATTTTGATTCCCCAGAGTCTTTAATAAATTCATTAAAACATTCCAGCTATATCTTAAATCAGCAGTTAGCAGTGTCTCTTTACCTTTCATTGGCTAGGGGAAAACCACTTTTTTTGGAGGGAGAAGCGGGTGTTGGAAAGACTGAAATCGCTAAAACGCTTTCGATTGCTCTGAAAAAACCTCTAATACGCCTTCAATGTTATGAAGGACTAGACATTAATCAAGCTGCTTACGAATGGAACTATGGTAGGCAACTGATTGCCATTCAAAATGGAAATAGGAATGAATCTGATTTATTTTCTAGAGACTACCTTATTGAGAGACCTTTACTGAAAGCGATCGAGGGAGATGATAAGGGCAATAATATTTTGTTAATCGATGAGTTAGATAGAGCAGATGAAGCCTTTGAGGCCTATCTATTGGAGATATTGTCAGATTGGCAAATTTCTATTCCCGAATTGGGTACTATAGAAACAAAAACTCCGCCCATTGTAATAATAACATCTAATAGAACAAGAGAAATTCATGACGCTCTAAAGAGAAGATGTTATTACCATTGGGTTGGCTTCCCAAATAAAGAGACCGAGTTAGAAATAATTTCAATGAGAGTTCCCGAAGCTGCTAATGATCTTCAGAAGCAAGTGGTGGCCTTCGTTCAAAATTTGAGAGAAAAGAATTTGTATAAATCTCCCGGAATTGCTGAAACGATTGATTGGGCTCAAGCATTGGTGGAATTAAATTGCGTGGCTTTGGATCCGCAAACCATAGACTCTACTATTGGGGTTTTACTAAAGTACCAAGATGATATATCCAAAATCCAAGGCTCCGAAGCAGGAAAAATATTCAATGAGATTATGATTGAAAGAAAACGAATTGATAAAGAAGAAGAATAAAAAGTAATGAAAAACGATAATAAATTCTCAGCAAAATTGGACAAAAATATCATCTTTTTTGCGAGATTATTAAGAGCTTCAGGAATTTCAATCGGCTCAGGCTCAATTTTAGATTCTATAGAATCTGTCAAACTCATAGAGTTTACGAAAAAATCCACATTTTTTTATGCCCTTCAAACTAGCTTAATAAAGAGACCAGAAGATATGAAGATTTTTGAGCAAGCTTTCCATCTCTTTTGGCAAAACCCAAAATTTCAAGACCGAATTAGAGATTTATTACTACCTCAAACTCAACTAACAGGAAATCAAGAAGAAAAAGAAGAGCTGGCAAAAAGAATTCAAGAAACTCTTGCCAAGCCTCAAAACCCAAAGTCAGAAATAGATAAGCAAGAAAATTTGTTGATTGATGCAAGCGGCACAGCATCTGAAACTCAAATATTTAAGGAGAAAGATTTCGAAATGATGTCCGGTGAAGAACTGAAAAAAGCGAGTCAGGCAATAAAAGAAATTCTTATAAAAATGCCGAAAAAACCATTCAGACGTTTTGAAAAAAACTCTTTAGCCAGTAAAATATCTGTTAGACATAGTCTGAAAGAGGCAAAGAAAAATTTTGGTTTGGTGATACCCAAATTTGTTAAGAAAAAGGATAAATCAAGATCTGTTGTAGTGTTGATAGATATATCGGGATCAATGGAAAATTACTCGAGAATGATGATACATTTTGTTCACAATTTGATGCAACACCACAAACAAGTTTCCGCTTTTCTTTTCGGTACCAAGTTAACAAATATTACAAATCAGCTTAAAAATAAAGATATTGATGTGGCCTTGAAAGAGGTATCCAAAGCAACAAATGATTGGGCAGGTGGAACCAGAATAAGAGATAGTATTTTCTTATTCAATAGGACATGGGTGAGAAGAGTATCTAGCTCAAGCTCTTTAATTTTTTTAATTAGTGATGGACTTGATCGAGACCATAATACCGATTTGTTTAATCAAATGGAGAGACTTCAGAAAAGTTGTTATAAGCTAGTTTGGCTTAATCCATTACTTAGGTTCAAAGACTTTCTTCCAAAGTCTACTTCAATTAAGAGGATCCTTTTAAATGTGGATGCCTTTTTACCCATACACTCTGTTGAGAGCATTCAAAATCTAACCTCTTCAATAGCAAAAAATTTGGGAAGAAAAAATGGTGATATTTATCAATGGCATAATAAAATTATTGAAGAGACACAGGGAGGGATAAAAAGTTGATTAACTTAGAAATCGATCATGAAATTATTAATACGGCCACAACTTGGGAGTCGGAGGGCGAAAAACTAGCTTTGGCAATAGTTGTAAAAACGTGGGGATCTTCTCCCAGGCAACCTGGAAGCATGATGCTAATAAGAGAAGATGGACATATAATTGGGTCTGTGTCAGGTGGATGCGTTGAAGGAGCCGTAATAGTTGGCTCGAAAAACATTTTGCAAAGTAATAAAGCTGAGTTAATGGAGTTTGGAGTTGCTGATGAAGACGCTTGGTCCGTAGGCTTGTCATGTGGCGGAAGGATAACGGTATTTGTTTGTCCTGGGAGTAAAATTGAGAGTGGTCTTTTCCAAAAAGCTCTTAAAGCTCAAGAAGATCGATCAAACTTATCTATTGAGTGTGATCTTACTCAAGGAACAATAACAACTTTAAGAGACACCCTTTTAACCAATGACAGTTTTTTTCGTATGCAAATAATCCCAAGACCGCGTCTATTTATCGTGGGTGCTGTTCATATTAGCCAGCAATTAATACCAATGGCTCAGATTTCTGGATTTGATGTTAACCTTATTGACCCTCGAAGCCATTTTGCTAGCGAGGAACGGTTTCCTGATTTGAATATTTTAACGGAGTGGCCAGATGAAGTACTAAGCAAAGAAAATTTAGGTCCAAATGATGCCTTAGTAACTTTGACACATGATCCTAAAATTGATGATCCGGCATTGTTAGTAGCATTGAAGAGTCCCCTTTTTTGCATTTCCTGTCTTGGCAGCAAAAAAACGCATGAAAAAAGAAAATCTAGGCTAATAGATGCTGGAATTTCTGAACAGGATTTTAATAGAATTAATGGTCCCGCTGGACTGAAAATTAATGCTAAAACCCCTGCAGAGATCGCTGTATCAATTTTATCAGAATTGATAAAAAAGTGGCGTGAGTCTCTATAAATGCAGTTAAAAAGGTTACCTACAAAAGAGACTATAGGATTAATTTTAGCTCACAGTACCAACTTAAAAAACAAGCGAATTTCTAAAGGAACTTTGTTAGATAGTGATATCGTGAGATCACTAATAAATGCCGAAATTTCAGAGGTTACTTGCGCCGTTCCTGACAAGGGAGATATTCATGAGGATGAAGCTGCAAATATAATAGCAATGGCTATTGATAAGAAAAAATCCTTTTTGGGGTTAGCCTCCACCGGAAGAGTAAACTTCAAAACCTCTTCACTTGGTATAGTTAGGTATAAGCGCTCAGTAATTAAGGAGCTGAATCTTATTGACCAGAGTATAGCCTTTTCTATAGTTCAGCATAACCAACTTCTTGCACGAAACGACTTGATAGCAACCTTAAAAATTATACCCTTCTTTATTTCTAAATCCTCTGTAGAAAAAGCAGTGAAATTAATAAAGAAGTCAGAATTGTTTAGTTTTTTTGAGTTGAAAAAGCGTGGATGTGGCCTGATTCAAACTCGTTTCAATTGGCAAAAAACCGACATATTTAAAGCTACAGCTAGTGTCACCAAAAACCGACTAGAGAACTTAGATTGTCATATCACAGAAGAAAAAGTAATTGAACACGATAAAGATGAGATTGCCAAGAATATAAGGAAGTTCGCTGATAAAAAAACAGAGATTTTATTAATCAGTGGAGCATCTGCAATCATCGATAAAACAGATGATATTCCCAAAGCGATTTGTCAAGAAGGAGGGACAATTTTACAGTATGGTCTCGCAGTTGATCCAGGAAACTTGATGCTGATAGGGAAATTAAGAAATATGACGATAATAGGTATGCCAGGATGCGCTAGATCTCCAAAGTTGAATGGCTTGGATTGGGTTTTACAACTTCTTTTAGCAAACATAAAAATAAGTAAAGATGAGTTGGCAGAAATGGGTGCAGGTGGGTTGTTAATGGAAATAGCATCCCGACCTCTCCCAAGATCCTTAAATAAAAAATTCTATAAAACCAAAAAGATTGTTGGGGCATTGCTTGCTGGCGGAAACTCAAAGAGAATGGGTAAAGTAAATAAACTCTTAGTGAAAATTGATGGAATACCTCTGGTAAGAAAAATTGCCATTGAGATGTTAAACAGTAATCTCGACAAATGTCAGGTGGTTCTTGGGTATCAGGCTGACAAAGTTGCTAAAGTGCTAAAAGATCTTCCAGTTCAATTTTTGATAAACCCCTTTTGGGAAAATGGTCAATCCAGCTCTATCAAAACAGCAGTCGCAAACCTAAACTCTGAGGTTAGTGACCTTCTAGTAATGCTGGGGGATCTACCAGGTATTAAAAGAGATCATTTAAATTACTTGATTCAAAATCATACCCAAGATGGTGCTTCACACAATATTATTTCCGTTCCAAGTTACAAGGGTCAAAGAGGTAACCCCGTGATTTGGGGTGAAGCATTTTTTCCAGATTTAGGCAGGCTTGAAGGGGATACCGGTGGCAGAGCACTATTTTCTCAGCATCCTGCGGCCATGAATTTAATTGAAATGCAAGACGATTGTGTGGTTAAAGATACTAATACTCCTGAAGCCTTTGAATTATGGCTGAAGAGGCCACATGATGGCTGAAAAAGGTTTTTTTAATCTAGATATTTGTGTAAGCGAGATTGTCCAAAAAGATAAAGTTGTCTTGCTATCAGTACCCACAATTACTCCCTATAAAGGAAGAGATGATAATTGTAGCTCTGGAATAAAAGTGTTAAGAGACGCCTCTAAAAAATTTGAAACTAAAAAAAATAGCTGGGATTTCGATACTAATTCATCCTTAGAACAAACCATCTCTTCAATGGTTGATCTCGGTAATTTTTCCTTAAAACAAAATCCCCAGAAAGACAGGGCGAAACTTATTGAAAAACTTAAATTTCACATCTCTAATGGCAATAAAATCATTATTTTAGGAGGAGACGACTCCGTTTCAATTCCACCTATACTTGCACTTGAGCCGTTAAAACAAGTTCATATATTGCAGATTGATGCTCACTTAGATTGGAAAGATCATGTTGGTGAAGAAAAGTTTGGTCGCTCAAATGTTATGAAACGGGCTTCTGAATGCGAATGGGTTGAGGGAATTACCCAAATTGGACTTAGAGGACTGGGAACATCTTCTGAAAACGAACTATGGGAAGCAAAAAAATGGGGTGTAAATATAATAACATCATTAGAACTTTTGGATCTGAAAGTTGAAGAAATAGTAGAGATAACGCCTAAAGAAATTCCCGTTTATATTTCTCTGGATTTAGATGGTGTTAATCCATCTGCGTTACCATCCGTCGATAGTCCAGTCCCGGGAGGACCCTCACTTTCTTATATTATAGCACTGATCAAAAAATTGAGTGATAAAAGGATACTTGCCGGCGCAAATTTTGTCGAGTTTTCGCCAACTAATGATATTAATGATTTGGGTAAAAATGCTACCATAAGGCTACTAACTGTACTTTGTAACTCTTTGACAAGTAGTTATAGATAAATAACTGGAACTAAGACCACTTACACCGTCTAAAGTATAAGAAATTAAATTATCTTGATTATTTTTTGGTTGCGGGGGTAGGATTTGAACCTACGACCTTCAGGTTATGAGCCTGATGAGCTACCGGGCTGCTCCACCCCGCGACAACTATGTATTAGCGTGTTTTTGGGTCTTCTTAAAATTGGCGGTTACCTACTCTCCCACATCTTAAGATGCAGTACCATCGGCGCAACGGTGCTTAACGGTCGAGTTCGGGATGGGATCGAGTGTTTCACTCGCGCTATAACCACCAAATTTAAAAAGACCCTTACTCCAAAAATACACTTCCAAAATTACTGATACCTTCTACTAGATCGTATCAAGCCTATCGGGTTATTAGTACCAGTCAACTGAACGCATTACTGCGCTTACATCTCTGGCCTATCGAAGTGGTGGTCTACCACTACCCTCAAGGGAGACCTTGTTTTGAGGGGGGCTTCCCGCTTAGATGCTTTCAGCGGTTATCCTGTCCGCACATAGCTACCCTGCACTGCCGTTGGCACGACAACAGGTCCACCAGTGGTGCGTCCACCCCGGTCCTCTCGTACTAGGGGCAGCTCCTCTCAAGTCTCCAACACCCACGGCAGATAGGGACCGAACTGTCTCACGACGTTCTAAACCCAGCTCACGTACCACTTTAATCGGCGAACAGCCGAACCCTTGGGACCTGCTCCAGCCCCAGGATGTGATGAGCCGACATCGAGGTGCCAAACACTGCCGTCGATATGGACTCTTGGGCAGTATCAGCCTGTTATCCCCGGCGTACCTTTTATCCGTTGAGCGATGGCCCTTCCACGCGGGACCACCGGATCACTATGGCCGACTTTCGTCTCTGCTCGACTTGTCAGTCTCGCAGTCAAGCGGGCTTCTGCCATTGCACTCTACGGTTGATTTCCGACCAACCTGAGCCCACCATTGCGCGCCTCCGTTACTCTTTAGGAGGCGACCGCCCCAGTCAAACTACCCACCACACACGGTCCCGGATCCGGATAACGGATCGCGGTTAGACATCAAATCAGTCAGGAGTGGTATCTCAAGGGCGGCTCCACAAAAACTAGCGTTCCTGCTTCAAAGCCTACCACCTATCCTGCACATGACTAATCTAATGCCAATGTGAAGCTATAGTAAAGGTGCACGGGGTCTTTCCGTCTGACCGCGGGTACCCCGCATCTTCACGGGGAATTCAATTTCGCTGAGTCTGCATTGGAGACAGCGGGGAAGTCGTTACGCCATTCGTGCAGGTCGGAACTTACCCGACAAGGAATTTCGCTACCTTAGGACCGTTATAGTTACGGCCGCCGTTTACCGGGGCTTCAATTCGGTGCTTGCACACCTCCTCTTAACCTTCCGGCACCGGGCAGGCGTCAGACCCTATACATCGCCTTGCGGCTTCGCAGAGCCCTGTGTTTTTAGTAAACAGTCGCCACCCCCTGGGTTGTGCCCCCTACATCTAGTTGCCTAAATATAGGGCCTCCTTCTCGCGAACTTACGGAGGTATTTTGCCGAGTTCCTTCAATGCAGTTCTCTCAAGCGCCTTGGTATACTCTACCTGTCCACCTGTGTTGGTTTAGGGTACGATCTTAATGGAGGGCTATTTCCAGGAACCACTAAGCAGCAAGATCAATCCAATAAGACCTCACTACACTCGTGATCCGTCACACTCTCCTGGCCCAGGAATATTAACCTGGTTCCCATCGACTACGCCTTTCGGCCTCGCCTTAGGGGTCGGCTTACCCTGCTCAGATTAGCTTTAAGCAGGAACCCTTGGACTTTCGGCGACAGGGTTTCTCACCCTGTTTATCGCTACTCATGTCAACATTCTCACTTCCGATCTCTCCACCGGATGCCTTACAGCCCGGCTTCACAGAAAAACCCATTCGACATCAATGCACTGTATAGTGCACTAACAGTCGTATGAATTTATATCACGGAACGCTCCGCTACCACACCTTACGGTGTCCTCAGCTTCGGCTCATGGCTTGAGCCCCGTTACATCTTCGCCGCAACACAACTTATCTAGACCAGTGAGCTGTTACGCTTTCTTTAAATGATGGCTGCTTCTAAGCCAACATCCTGGTTGTTTTGGTCGTATCACCTGCTTTCCCACTTAGCCATGAATTAGGGGCCTTAGCTGGAGGTTAGGGTTGTTTCCCTTTCCACAACGGACGTTAGCATCCGCTGTGTGTCTGCTAGATATTACTCCCCGGTATTCGGAGTTTGGTTAGGATCAGTAAGCCTGTGGGGCCCCATTACCCATCCAGTGCTCTACCCCCGGGGGTATTCGTCTAACGCTCTACCTAAATAGATTTCGCGGAGAACCAGCTATCTCCGAGTTTGATTGGCCTTTCAC
>CACFNV010000003.1:0-32500 GCA_902567635.1 uncultured Alphaproteobacteria bacterium | reverse complement strand
CTCCTCTGAATTTAGCACCTGCTACAAGTGATCCCATGTCTAATGAAATTAGTTGTTTATCAAATAGTATCTCTGGGACATCTTTTCTAATTATTCTGAGTGCTAAACCTTCTGCTATAGCTGTTTTCCCTACCCCGGGATAACCTATTAAAATTGGGTTATTTTTCGTTCTCCTACTTAAAACTTGAATAGTTCTTCTTATCTCCTCGTCACGTCCGATTATTGGATCAATATCCCCATCAATTGCTTTTTTTGTAAGGTCAACGGTATATTTTTCTAAAATGCTCTGACCCTCTTCATATTGCTGATCTTCAATTTTTCTCTCTTTCCGATTACTTATCAAACTTGATTCAAAATTTTGCAAATTGGGTAAATTTTTCTTAAATAATTTTCCTACACTACATTTTCCAAAAGCTATTGCTACTAGAAGCGTATCTATTCCTATGAATTTATCCCCATATTTTTTTGACAAACCATCGGACTCATTCATTGCAAGTTGCAGATCTTTATCAATATACAAGTTCTCATGACCTTCAACTTTAGGAATGATTTTCAAAGCTTTTTCCAAATCGTTCAAAATAAGGGAAAAGTTACCTCCACAAGTTTCTATTATTTCTTTCAATCTTTTTTTATCTTGTGATAAAATGGTTTTTGCCAAATGTCCTGTGGTTAAAGCTTGGTTTTGCATTGCCTTTGCAGTTTCCATTGCGTCAAAAAAAATCTTCTTTGCAAGTTCAGTGTATTTATCTAGTTTCATATAAAAATCAAAAATATATTTAAATTCTTATATTTAGATGTGGTTTTTTAAATGATATACAAGACTTAAAAAAAGAAATTGCTAATAAAATCTATGAGAATTGAAGAAAAAATAATTGTGGCCTTAGATTTAGAAACTAGTGATGAGGCAATGGACATAGTTCTTAAGTTGGAGGGTCACGCGAATTTTTTCAAGATTGGACTGGGTCTTCTAGCTAAAGGTGGACTAGATTTAGCTATGGAACTTAAGGAAAAAAACAAAAGTATTTTTTTGGACTTAAAACTTTTTGATATTCAAAACACTATCGAGAAAGCGGTAAAGAACTTAAGTTCATTGGGAGTAGATTTTATTACCGTTCATGGAGACCCACAAGTTGTAAGGGCAGCCATAATGGGAAGAGAGACACCCAAAACAAAAATATTGGCAGTAACATTTTTGACAAGTCTCGATAGAAAGGATCTCGACCAAAATCTTATAAAATATGGAAAATTACCAAATCTTGTTGAAAAAAGAGCAGAAATAGCTGTTAGAGCTGGTGCTGATGGTATTATAGCTTCTCCTCAAGAAATCAAATTGCTCCGAAAAAATGTACCTTGCTCAAAAAAATTGATTGTGACCCCAGGTGTAAGACCAAAAAATGCTAAATTATACGATCAAAAAAGAGTGTCTACTCCATCTCAGGCCATTCTCGATGGGGCAGATCATATAGTTGTTGGAAGACCCATCTACAAATCGAAAAACCCTCTGGAAAGCTATCTGTCGATTGCCTCTGAAATAGCCGATGTAAAATCTAAAAATTAGAAATAATTCGCAAAAACTGCTGAAAAACTGATACTACCCTAAACTGAAAATCTGAAAAAGTTGGAGAATATTCCAACGTCCTTTCGTTGCAATATAAGGATCTTAAAAACTCAATTTGTATAACATGATAATTTTGTTCTGGTTTTGAATAATTTTTTGTAATGAACCCCCCTGAAAAAGGCTTGTTGATATCCACTCTAAATCCTTCGTCAGAGAACAATTTTTGTAATAACAATAAAATGCTATTTTCGCATGACGATCCAAAACAATCTCCAAGGACCACATCTGCTAGATCATTATTTAGTTTATTTTTAATAATATTACTTGGCATGGAGTGACAGTCTAAAAGAATAACTTTTTGAAAAAGCGTATGAGTATGAGATATAACCTCACCAAGTTTTTTATGATAGGGAAAATAGAAGTTATCTATTCTTTCCTGAGCCTCTTTTTTTGATATTTTTTTTGAATAAATTCCCCGTTGCATATCTACAACCCGAGGTATCACACCAAGACCAGCTAAAACTTTTGGAGTTTTTGAAAAGTCAGTTAAGTCTCTTACAAGAAGTGGGTCTAGTTCCATATGGTCTCTGTTTAAATCCACGTAAGATCTAGGAAAAATTGCAGCCATTAAAATAGAACCCAAATTCACAATTGGCGAAAAGATTTCGTCAACAAATAAATCTTCTGATGACCTTAAACGGGTTAATGGCAGTTTGGTCATTTCTAAAAATTTTTTTGGATAATATCTTCCGCTATGAGGGGAATTAAATACTACGCAGGAAGTCTGATAGTCTGGCAACTTTAGTTCAAAGGGCGACATAATTATTCCTAAACTGCTTTTTGTTCAAAATTAATCTTGACCCTTAATAAGCTTTTTATATAAAAAAAACAATAAGGGCGTATAGCTCAGCGGGAGAGCACTTCGTTGACATCGAAGGGGTCACTGGTTCAATCCCAGTTACGCCCACCATAAAAAAAGCTTGTTTTTATGATACAAAACTATTATGAGTCACCTCTGGAGATATAAATGAAAATAAGAAATTCTTTAAGATCATTGAAACAAAGACATAGAAATTGCCGAGTAGTTAAACGGAGAGGCAAAGTATATGTAATAAATAAAGTTCAGCGCAGGTTCAAAGCAAGGCAAGGCTGATTAGAATACGTCGGACTATGAACTTATATCAATGTCATAACTTCAAAGATTTCAGAGAGTTGGCGAGAAGAAGACTTCCCCGCCCTATATTTGACTATATTGATGGGGCAGCTGACGATGAAATAACATATAGAAAGAATACTGAAAGCTTCAATTCTGTTTCACTGGTACCGAACGTTTTAAATCCGGTTGAAAAGGTTGATATGTCAACTACGGTATTTGGCAAGAAAATTTCTATGCCAATATATTGCTCACCAACGGCTGTACAACGCTTGTTCCATTACGAAGGAGAGAGGGCGGTAGCAAAAGCTGCAAAAAAATATAATACAATGTTTGGCGTTTCCTCTTTAAGCACCGTAAGTGTTGAAGAGATCACAAGCATCACAGACTCACCAAAAATGTTTCAATTCTATTTTCATAAAGATAGAGGTCTCAATAAAAATATGTTGGAACGAGCCCAACAAGCTAAGTTTGATGTCCTAGCATTGACAGTAGACACAATAACTGGAGGCAACAGGGAGAGAGATTTGAGAACAGGTTTTACCATCCCTCCAAAACTCACACTAAATAGTATTTTAAGTTTTGGCTTAAAACCGGCATGGCTTTATAATTTTTTAACTTCTTCAGCATTTGAATTGCCGCACCTGCAGGAACACGTCGAAGAAGGTACGAGCGCTGTTACTTCTATTGGTTCCTATTTTTCTACCATGTTGGATCAAACTATGAGTTGGAAAGACGCTGAAAAATTGAGATCTGATTGGAACGGGCCATTTGCTTTGAAAGGTATTATGAGTGTTGAAGATGCAAAGAGAGCAGTTGATATTGGATGTGATGGTGTGATTGTTTCAAATCACGGTGGAAGACAGTTGGATGGAGGTTGTACCCCGTTTGATCAATTAGGAAGAATAGTTGATGCAGTTGGAGATAAGGCAGACGTTATCTGTGAAGGCGGTATTCAGCGAGGTACTCATGTCCTTAAAGCTCTATCTATGGGGGCCAAAGCTTGCGCTGGAGGAAGGCTATACCTATACGCTCTGGCTGCAGCAGGTCAAAAGGGAGTTGAGAAAGCCTTAGAAGTACTTCAAAAAGAAATTGAAAGAGACATGAAGTTAATGGGCGTAACAAGTATTGATCAATTATCCCGCAAGAATATCAACTTTAGGTAACGAATGAACTCAATAAATCTAGAAAATTCTATCAGACGACATATAAAGGGCAGCCAACCCGCTCCAGTGCATTTGTGGGACCCACCTTTTTGTGGGGATTTAGATATTCATGTTAACTCAAAAGGGCAATGGTACTATCAAAAATCGGAAATAAGAAGAGAACGTCTAATAAGGTTGTTTTCAAACATATTAAAGAAGGAAGGAGAAAAATACTTTTTGGTAACACCAGTTGAAAAAGTAGGAATAAGGGTTGATGACGTGCCTTTCATAGCAAATGAGATTTTTGTCTCAAACATCGCAAAGAAGGCTCTTATTAAATTTCAAACAAACGTCGGAGATCAAGTTACTTTAGACATGCTAGACAAATTCTATATCGACTTCAAAAAAGAAACAGAGGAACCTAACCCCTACGTTAGAGTAAGAGCCAACCTATTCGCGAAAATAGACAGAAAATGTTTTTATAGGCTTATAGATTTATGTTGCAACAAAAAAATTGAACAAAAATCTTGGTTTGGTTTCTGGTCAAACAAGACTTTTTTTCCTATCGCCGAAACCTTGAATATTAGCCTTTAATGGATTTTTAATTGATGTTTGAATTCTTCCAATACTTTTTTATATAACTCCATTTTAAAAGGAACGATTTTTTCAATTAAATCATCAATTGAAGACCACCTCCATTCACAGAATTCAGGCGTTTTACTTGATATATTTATATCAGTATCCTTACCTATGAACTCGAAGAGAAACCATTTTTGACTTTGCCCTCTGTACTTACCACCCCAAAAGCGAGATTGTATTTCAGATGGGAGATCATATCTGTACCATTTTTTTGTATTGCCCACTAAAGATACTTTATCTTTTGATATTCCAGTCTCTTCAAACATCTCTCGATAGGCGGTTTCCAAAGGAACTTCGTTTTCATCCATCCCACCTTGGGGCATTTGCCAAGCTGACGTATTGTCTAACCTTCGCCCTGTAAAAATTTTTTTGTCTGACTGAAAGATTACCAACCCCACTCCCAGGCGATACGGAAGATGTTTCTTTTCAATCATTTTCTAAATCATTGTAAACGCTTAAACCCTCTATTAAATCTAAAGCATGGGCCAATTGATTGTCCTCGTTTCTTCTACGAGACGTCTTCTTAAACGTTTCATCTTCTTTCTTTAACATTTCTTTTTCGTAATCACTAAGTCTGTCATTACTCAAAGCCCCTTCTAAGTCGGCTTCAGACCAAGATCGCCGTTTGCCTTCTTTTTCGTCTTTCTCCTCTCTTTTATACTCGATAAAAACATCTGGTGTTACGCCCAGAGCTTGAATAGACCTTCCCGATGGTGTGTAATAACGAGCTGTTGTAAGACGGATTCCTGCATCCTGACCCATTGGCAAGACAGTTTGGACAGACCCTTTTCCAAAGCTTTTGGTACCGACAATAACTGCCCTTTTGTGATCTTGCAGTGCACCGGCGACTATCTCAGATGCAGATGCAGATCCCGAATTTATTAAAACAACTAAAGGCTTGTTAGACGCAATGTCTCCTTTTTTTGCTTTATATCGATCTCCCTTTCCCGCTCTGTTTCTTGTTGAAACAATTTCCCCTTGTTCTAAAAACATATCAGTAACTGAAATGGCAACTGAAAGTAAACCTCCCGGATTATTTCTTAAGTCTAAGACAAAACCCTTTGGCGGCGTGTCACCCATCTCTTCTTTTACCTTATCAATACCATCCTTAAGATTCGGAGTTGTCTGCTTGTTGAAAGTTGTTACTCTCATTACGACTATATCATCTTCTCTCCTTACTTTTGCGGCCGTCAACTTTATCACGTCCCTAGTTATTGTTATTTCGAGCGGATCTTCGGACCCTTCCCTAACAACTGTCAATTTTACATCTGAGCCCACTGGACCTCTCATAATTTCAACTGCCTCTGATAAAGTTAAGCCTAGGGTTGGTTTATCATCAACAAAAGTTATAAAATCGCCAGCTAAAATGCCTGCTTCAAAAGCTGGCGTACCGTCTATCGGAGACACCACCTTAACAAAACCATCTTGCTGAGTTACTTCAATTCCAAGGCCTCCGAACGATCCTTTAGTATCTACCTGCATATCGTCAAAACTCTTGGGAGGCAAAAAGCCTGAATGAGGATCAAGTGACGACAACATTCCATTGATTGCTGCCTCAATTAGTTCCGAGCTCTTAACTTCCTCTACATAATTTGATTTCACGAGATCAAAAACTTGACCGAATAGTTCCAGTTGTTCATACGTATCGCGTTTACTTTCTTTTGCGATAGGGCTTTGAGATCCAAAGAAAAAAGCAACAATTATGAAAGTAAAAAATTTTAGGTTTCTTTTGTAATATATCATGGTTTGTCACCTTTCTCCTAATGCTCACTAACTTTGTTAAAAAATCTAACTCTCATTGCTAATATATCAAGAGCACAAAATACCAATATAGATCAAATATTCAACTTACAAATTTTATTAAAGATTTCCCACTCATTAATTTTGGTTTTTCTAATCCCATCAAGTCTAATACTGTTGGAGCCACATCCGATAATTTTCCTGATGAAAGAGATAGGTTTTCTCTTTTTGAGTATAGGATAACCGGCACCGGGTTGAGAGTATGATAAGTATGAGCCTTTGAGGTGCCTTTTATGAACATCTCTTCACAATTTCCATGATCTGAGATAATTAACATTTCCCCATCAACTACCTCAAGACTTGAAATAATGCGACCCATCATCCGATCAATCGTCTCGCATGCTTTTAAGGCGGCATTTAAATTGCCTGTGTGTCCTACCATATCGGGATTGGCAAAATTTATTATTAAAAGATCATAAATTTGTGCTCCAATTGCTGAAATTAATTCTAAACATATCTTTTCTGAAGACATCTCAGGACATTCCTCATAGCTAGCGACTCTTCGGCTAGGCACCAAAATTCTATCCTCTCCTTTATACTTTTTTTCTACACCACCATTAAAAAAATATGTCACATGAGGATATTTCTCTGTTTCCGCAATTCTGAATTGCTTAAGGTTATTTTTCTCAATCCATTCGCCTAGGGTGTCTTTATAAGTAATTTTTTCAAAAAGAACTTTTACTAAACCCTTCAAATCAGGATCATATTCAATCATCCCCAAAATATCTTTGAATTTATTAGGAAGAGTTCCGTCTGAGATCACAAAGTTTTTTTTGGTAAAAGAATGCATTAACTGTCTTGCCCTATCAGCTCTAAAATTAGTAAGAATTAATCTGTCATTCTTATCTATCAAGCCCTTATAATCTCCAATTATAGTGGGCTCTATAAATTCATCTGTTAAACCTTTACTATGAGAGTTAATAATAGCCTCTTGCGCAGATTTACATCTTTTACCTTTTCCACTAGTAATAGCCCATAAAGCTGCCTTAGTTCTATCCCATCTCTTATCTCTGTCCATTGAGTAATATCTTCCCATTATTGAGGCAATGCGAACATTTTTTGGCATCTCAGACTGAATAACTTTAATATCTTTTAAACTGGATTTGGTCTCTACGTCTCGCCCATCGGCAAAAAGATGTAAATTTACTCTTAGTTTATTCGAAGACGCTATGTGCATCAATTTGATAAGATGATCCCTATGTCCATGTACACCTCCTTCTGAAAAAAGACCTGCTATGTGGACAATCCCACCATTTGTTTTTGATTCTGATAAAAACTGGGTTAAAGTTGTGTCTTTATCTAGCTCTCCTGACTTTATAGCCTCATCTATTCTTGGTAACATAGTCTTAATTATTCTACCTGATCCGATATTTAAGTGACCTACTTCTGAGTTTCCCATTTGTCCCTCTGGTAAGCCTACGGAGCTCCCATGAGTTTTTAAAGTTGCATTGGGAAATTTTTTTATTAATGCATCTATATTTGGTGTTTTCGCCAGCCTGAAAGCGTTACCTTTCTTTGTGGGTCTTAAACCTAGGCCGTCAAGAATACATAATACGACAGGAAATCTTTTAATCTTTGTGTTCACAAAATTATTATTCTTTATGATAGGGATGGTTCGAAATAATACATTTAGCTCTATATAGTTGCTCCGTTAGTATAACCCGGATAAGTTTGTGAGGTAAAACAAGATTTGAAAAAGATATACTTCTTAAAGCATTTTTTTTTATTTTGTTAGGCAAACCATGCGCTCCACCAATGAATATTGAAATGTCTTTTATTCCGCTATTCGATAGTCTATTTAAATAATTTGCGAACTCCAAAGAAGTAATAGTTTCTCCCTTCTCATCCAGTATTATATAATTTTTTTCTTCCTTCTGTTTCCGAAATATTTTCCTATTATAATCCTTTTCTTCGGAACCAATTTCATAAATAACTAAAGTATTTAAATTAGATTTTGGGAGTTTATTGTTAAACCTTTTCAGATATCTTAGAATTAATTCGAACTCAGGTCCTCTAGAAATTTTCCCATGAGCTATTATCTTTATATTCATTGAAACACAAAACTTTCAGTTCGATAAATTTTTTATGTGATCTTTCCAAATTTTTTCGATTTGATAATAATCTCTCACTTCTGGTCTAAATATGTGAACAATAACAGACTGAAAGTCTAACAAAATCCAGTCTGCATTTTCTCTCCCTTCTATCTTACCGTTGATTTTGTATGAACTTTTGACCTCTTCCATTAGTTTTTCTGCGAGAAATATTACTTGCCGATTTGAAGAACCCGAAGCTATAATAAGATAGTCAAATTCGGAAAAATTTTCATCTACTGATACCTCAACAATATTTTCTGCTTTACCTTCAATTAAGTTTTCTCTTATAAAGGAAACTAACTCTTTTTCTTTAAGACTATTGATAGGCAATTTGTCTGAATCGTTAATCATTTTGTTTTCTTTTTTCAGGCCACTCTCCTATTAATTAATAGTTAGTTTGATGTGCTATTGGCATATTAATTAGTCACCAAAATATCAATTTTATTTAGTTAAATTCAGGACATTTTTCAAAACATGGTTAAAAAAGGCGTCACTATTTACTTCGTTTATATAATTAACATTTTTTGGTCGATCGGTAACTTCCCACCAATCCACTACTGTCATGCCTCTTGTTAAATCGGATTCAGTTTCGACCTCAACATTAACAATTTTTCCTTTGTAAATCTCTGGGTTGAGTAAATATACTATTACGTTAGGGTCATGGAGAGGGCCTCCCTTACTACCATATTTTTTGACATCATATCTCTCGAAAAAATCTAATAGCTTGGCGGCTTGAGTGGCACTATTTTTATCAGAAGAACGTAATTTACTTAAAAACTGTCTATCTACAAGAGTTTTATGAGTCACATCTAGAGGCAACATTGTTATTTTTATACCGCTACTTAAAACAATTTTTGCTGCTTCTGGGTCTACATATATATTGAATTCAGCTGCTGGCGTTATATTGCCACCTTCAAAGAAACCTCCCCCCATCAATACTATCTCTTCTAAAAGATCTCCTATTTCAGGTTTCTTTAATAACGCAGTAGCTATATTAGTTAATGGCCCCAAGGCACATAGAGTTATTTTTTTTCTATCATTTTCTAGCAGAGTTTCAATTATGAAATCAGAAGCCTCATATTTTTCCACCTTTTTATTTTTCAAATCTAATTCTGTTCCATCCAGGCCTGTCTTTCCATGAACATGTTCAGCCGTTACCAATTTTCTTGTAAGCGGTTTTTCACAACCTCTAAAAACAGGTATTTCCTCCTTTCCAGTTAGTTCACAAATTTTCAAAGCATTTTCCGAGGTGAGATCTAAAGACACATTCCCTGCTACACAAGTGACGCCTAACACTTGGAGTTTTTCACTTCCAAAAGCGGTCATTAATGCTAATGCATCATCCTGTCCAGGATCAGTATCAATTATAATTTTTTTCAATAGCACCTCACTGCTTGAAGGTTCTTTCCTAAGATCTAACTTCTTTTTCATATTCGCTGGACATTTGCCTAGCAAGTTGACCGACTTCAAACCTAAAAGTATCTATTTGACCGACTGGAGTAACTTCTGCTGCAGTTCCAGTAAGCCAACATTGCTCAAAACTATCCAGTTCTTCAAGCTTAATGTGCTTTTCTACAACCTCTATACCATTTTTTTTCAAGAGACTTATGACAGTTTGACGAGTTATTCCATTCAAAAAACAATCTGGCGTAGGAGTATACACCTTATTGTTCTTTACAAAAAATATGTTTGCTCCAGTGGCTTCTGCTACGTAGCCCCGATAGTCCAACATAAGAGAATCAGAACATCCTTTTGCTTCAGCAGCATGCTTAGACATTGTACAAATCATATATAACCCCGCAGCCTTAGCAAAGCATGGTATTGTCTCAGGGCTTGGTCGCTTCCAGGAAGAAATATCTAACTTGGCTCCTTTTAGTTTAGCATCTCCATAATATGCACCCCATTCCCACGAAGCTATTGCAACTCTTACCGGATTTCTCGCAGATGCCACACCCATATCTGGGCCTGAGCCTCTCCATGCTAAAGCTCTTACATAGGAGTCTTTTTGATTATTTGCCTTTAAAACTTTTTTCTTTGCTTCCTCTAATTCATCTATTGAGTAGGGTATATTTATGTCCACATACTGACCAGACCTTAGGAGCCTAGACGAGTGCTCTTTACTTTTATAAATTCTTCCTCCATAAGCCCTCTCACCCTCAAAAACTGATGATCCATAGTGTAACGCATGAGTTAACAGATGAAATTTTGCATCCTTCCATTGAACTAACTCTCCATCAACCCAAATCATTCCTTGTAAGTTTTCATAAGAATCAACCATGTAACCCCACTTTTATAATTACTCTATCTTCAATACAAAATTTTAGTAATATTTACCAGAGTTTGATTCATTGTTTAAAAAAATAAACTCTTTCGATTACCTTTACCTATCTAAAGTATTTATTTTAATAATATCACTGTGTTAACTTATTAATGTTTACTTAACTTCTTAACCACTTAGGACAATCGATATGTTATATGATGAAAAGCACATATTGCTAATTGATGACGATGAGCGTATTCTTTCTCTATTAAAAACCTTTCTTAATCAAAATGGATTTATCACCTCCAGTGCTAAAAACTCGCAGGAAGCTCGCTCTCTGTTAGATTATTTTGTATTCGATATCCTTATCATTGATATTATGATGCCAGGCGAAACAGGCTTGGAGCTATTAGAATCTTTAAGAAAAAATAAAGATATTCCTGTAATATTATTGTCAGCAAAGGGGGAAGCGAGTGATAAGATTTCAGGGCTTGAATTGGGGGCAGATGACTATTTATCAAAACCTTTTGAGCCAAAAGAACTATTATTGAGAATAAAAAACTTGCTCAATAGAAATAATGCAATTGACGGCAACAAATATGAGAAAAAAGTTAAAATTGGAACTAAAATTTTTGATTTAGAGAGAATGGAACTTCAGGAAAACAATAATGTTATTGCCCTAACAACCGTTGAGACAAAACTCTTAGAAATCTTTTGCTCAAACCCAAAAACTATTATTGAAAGAGATCATATTATCTCTGAATTAGGATATAAAGGCGATAGTAATAAACAGAATGAAAGAAACGTCGATGTTCAAGTTACTCGGTTAAGAAAAAAAATTGAGGAGGATACAAAAAATCCACGGTTTCTAAAAACAATTCGTGGTAAAGGCTACAGACTTTTACTTTAGTTAGTTTTATTTATCAAAAAATCTCCAGTTTTTTTACGCCCCATATATCTGATTTTAAAACCCAACCGTTAAGTTTTTTAATTCCTACCAAACACCACAAAAGATCGCATTTTTTTGCTTTCGCTATAACATTTTTTTTTAAAATAGCTTTTCCAAGACCTTCTGGCTTATTTTTATTACGTAGAAGGGTTTCTTCACTAATTACAATTACGTATCTCTTTCCAGAAAAAAGACTTTTAAACATCCAACCCGTTTGACCCTCAAAATCTTCCACTTTTCTCCAATGCCCAAACTCACCAATAATCTTAATCGGTAAATTTTTTCGTTTATAAACCCAATCAATTTTATGGTCTAAACTTGGACCTCGTCTCATATTGGCTTCACTCACCTTTAAAGAGACATATCGTGGAATATCCAAACCAGTATCCTTGCCAACCGTAGATTCGAAATTTTCGGCAAACAATTTCCAAGAAAATATGAAGTTAATTATAAACAGAAGTACAAAAAATCTGTAGCGAGAAGAAAAACTTCGAAATATAATGGGATTTGATATTTTTAGCATTTTTTTAAATTAGTGATTCATTAAGACAAAGTATAACAAATTTCAAAAATAATTTAAAACCATACAAATATGAAAAAAGCCAGAGTAATAATAACAAGAAAGCTTCCCTTGCCAGTTGAGAAGAGAATGGGTGAGCTTTTTGACGTAACTCTTTCTAAAGCTGAGCACCCAATTGAAAGACAAGAGCTAATTAATGCCTTGCAAGAGGCGGAAGTTTTAGTGCCAACTATTGGTGATAAAATTAATGCAAGCATGCTCAGCTTAGCAAATCCTAACCTTAAACTAATAGCAAATTATGGCGCAGGCTATGACCATATAGACGTCAAAACAGCCTTTCAGCGAGGTATAATAGTTACTAATACTCCCAGCGTATTAACTACAGATACGGCAGATATGACTATGGCATTGTTATTAGCTATGCCCAGAAAACTAAGAGAAGGTCACGAGGAGATGCAGTCTGGCAACTGGAAGGGATGGAGCCCCACCGCTTTGATGGGAACGAGAGTTACAGGAAAGAACCTTGGGATAATTGGGATGGGGAGGATTGGCCAAGCTATTGCGAAACGAGCTATTGCGTTTGACTTGAAAATCAATTACCACAATAGGCGCAAATTACATAGCGAACTTGAGAAAACCCTTCAAGCAAAATATTGGACTAATCTTGAAGAAATGATTTCTAATGTAGATATTTTAGTTGTCTCTGCCTCTCTGAATCCATCTTCCATGTATCTTCTAGACCAAAAAATGCTCTCAAGGCTTAAACCTTCAGCATACATAATAAATATATCGAGAGGCGAAATTATTGACCAAAACGCTCTAGTTAGGATGCTTAAAAATAAAAAAATAAGTGGCGCTGGTTTAGATGTCTATGATGAAAATAGGATTATAAGTGAAGATTTCAAACGTTTAAAAAACGTTTTTCTCTTACCTCATATGGGATCTTCAACACTAGAGGGTAGGCTAGAAATGGGTGAGAAAGTTATCTTGAACATCAAAACATTTATCGATGGACATAGACCTTCTGACCAAATAGTTCCAAGCATGCTATAAGTGTTATTATTTATTATTACACACCAAGCATTTAACGTTTTTTTCTACTGACAAAACCTCAAAAACACCGTTAAGACAGTCAAATAGTAAAAGCTTGTTTGTGAGAATATTACCTGTGTTGCAAACATACTTAATTGTTTCAGCAGCCATATAACTTCCTACTATAGCAGTGGTAACACCCAAAACCCCCTCTGAGTTACAATTAAGTTCATTGGTATTTTCTTCTATATCAGGGAAGATACACTCATAACATGGGGCTCCATCTTTTAAAAGGAAGCTTATTGTGCCTTCCCATCCAGAAACTCCTCCAAAAATCAAGGGCTTTTCGTAGTTAACACAAGCTTTGTTAATCTCTTTTCTTGACTTTACGTTATCCGTACCATCAAGAATTAGATCATACTTTGATATTACTTCAGCAGATTTAGGATTATCTATATAAAAATCGTATTTTTCAATTTTAACATCATTATTTAACTCTCCTACAAACCTAGAAACAACTTCTACTTTTTTTTTACCAATATCTTTATAATTATAAATCGTTTGTCTCTGCAAATTGGAGAGAGCTACCGTATCTTGATCTACTATTCCGATATTTCCGACTCCTGCACCTGCAAGATATTGTATAGCCGAAGAACCTATGCCACCCAGACCTATCAGAAGAACATTAGCATTGCACAATTTTTTTTGACCAGCTCCTCCAATATTTTTCATAAGAATATGTCGCCTATAGCGATCTAAAAAGTCAGGACTTGAAGCATTAGGCATTTTATTTTTGACCTTTATTTTTCCAATTTATTTAAAATAATTAACTTTAAATTTAATATAACTATCAAATTCGCTTATCAAAGCTGAATTATTCTATGAAAAATCTTTTCTTATTTACGACTTTAATCGCCAAATTTCTTAATTATTTCTTCCCTTATTATTTTAGCAACTTCGCGTTTGCTCGATTTCTTATAGTGTATAATTTTCTCTTCTTTAATGAGAAAGACTTCGTTATTATCACCTCCCATATTATGGGTGTCTTTGCTAACTTTATTAGCAATAACCCAATCGCAACCCTTTTTCTTCAATTTTTTCTTTGCATTTTTGATAACATTATCAGTTTCAGCAGCAAAACCGATTATAAGCTCAGGTCTATGTCGTTTAGAGCATACAGATTTTAATATATCGGGATTTTCAATCAATTCTAAGTCAGGTGGCTTTGTGGCCTCGGTCTTTTTTATTTTTCCAGTCGATATATTTTTAACCCTCCAATCTCCTACCGCAGCAACAAATATTGCTATGTCATAGTCTCCAGAATTTAAAACAGCTTCGTGCATCTCCATCGCTGTTTCAACTCTAATTACTCTGCAACAGTCTGGTAGGTCTATATTAACGGGCCCCGTTACCAAGGTAACATCTGAGCTAACCTCTGAAAGGCTTCTCGCTATTTCTATTCCTTGTTTGCCTGAAGACTTATTGGTAATATATCTAATCTCATCTATGTGCTCATGCGTAGGACCTGACGTAACCAAGATTTTTTTATTAATGAGTGCTTTTAATTTTTTTTTTTTTAGGTTATCCAAAATTTTTGATGGTTCCGACATCCTACCAAGGCCGTATTCACCGCAAGCCATTTCTCCCTCCTCAGGTCCAATTACTGCCGCACCACTTTCTTTCAGTAAAGATAAATTACCTTGAAAAATAGGATTTTCCCACATTCTAACATTCATAGCCGGAGCCAAATAAATTGGCTTTGTTGTTGCTAGCAAAAGTGTTTGGGCTAAGTCATTAGCAAGACCATTTGCCATAGAAGATATAATGTTAGCGGTTGCTGGTGCAACCACAATTGCATCAGGCCAGCGAGCTAACTCGATATGACCCATTTTAATCTCTTCATCTCTATCATGAAGGGAAATTCTAAGTGGCTCTCCGGAAAGATGTTCAATAGTTGCTGGTGTTACGAATTCCAAAGCTGCTTCAGTTGCTACGCACTTTACTTCAGCCTCGGTTTTCTTAATAAGCCTTATAAGTTCAAGAGATTTATAAGCCGCTATGCCGCCAGAAATTATCAGTACAACTTTTTTAAACATATGCCTATCCAAATCAAAGCTTTTTAAACTCTAAAATAGGCATATTTTACATAATGATCAATAACAACTAATTAAATTCCGATCATTGATTGAATTCCTTTATGGATGGATAAATGTTTTTTGAGCTTTTTAAGGGCCTGAGTTTCAAGCTGCCTCACCCTTTCTTTAGAAACCCCTAGCTCTCCGCCAATAGAATCCAGGGTTCGCGGCTTTTCTGTTAATTTGCGGTCAACAACAATCCTCTTTTCACGAGAATTTAAGGTACCTAAAGCTTCTTCAATCCAAGTTTTAATTTTCAGGGCGTCACTTTCCTTGTCTACACTTTCAGCTCCAATAGAATTTTGATCTTCAAGGGTTTCTATCCACTCTCTTCCTTCCTCATTCTGCTGCAATGAATTGAGTGAGAAATCACTGCCCGCAAGCCTTGTTTCCATCATTTCAACATCTCTCAATGGGACTCCCATTTGTTCTGCTATTAAAGAATTTAAAGACCCATAGTCAACACTAGCTCCTGAATTATCAACCTCTCGTTCTAACCTCGACTTTACTCGTTTAAAATTAAAAAAAAGTGACTTTTGGGAAGCCGTGGAGCCCGTTCTTACAAGGGACCAGTTCCTAAGAACAAAATCTTGGATCGAAGCTTTTATCCACCATGTAGCATAAGTTGAAAATCGAACACCTCTTTCGGGATCAAATTTCTTAGCGGCTTTCATTAATCCAACTCCTGCCTCTTGTATGAGCTCTGTACCATCAACTCCATACCGGCTGTATTTATTAGCCATTGAAATAGCTAATCGCATGTATGCATTAACTAGTCTGTGTAGAGATTGCTCACACTGATTGTAATACCAATTTCTAGCTAACTCTAACTCTGTCTCGGCCTCAAGCAATTCTGCGCTCATCGCTTTTCCAGTCAGAGACCCGTTTTTCACTTTACTATTCTTTATCATTTTTTATCCAATCTGATAATCAAACAATTTCTTTATTTAACCAATTTTTTTCATTTTAGAATAGATAAACTAGCAAACCCATTATGCATTTTTTCGATACCTAGCTTAAAAATTCTTAATAACCTGCTATCGCTCCTCCAACCATATCTAAATCTGAGCCCATTCCACTAATAGCACCACCGATTGTCCCACATCCAGATAAGCCTAGGATAAATGCAATCGAAAAATAAAATAAGATTCTTTTCATAGTTTTTTCCTTTTTTTGTTATTAATATGTTAGCTACTTTTACTCTCTATTTTCTGACTTCCAATAACAATTTTACTTGATTCTTTTTCAATAGACGAAAAGTCATCAAACTCAAATCTCTCAATATTGAAAACTCTTCTATTTGCCTTTTTTGCTGAAACCTTTAACTCATCCACATCCCTTGCAGCTAAACTAAAATGCTTATCAAGATTAGTAACACGGGACTCCAAGCGACCCAAATCCTTATATAACAACTCTAGTTGCGATCTAAGTTTACCTGTTTGCTTCCTCAATCTCTCATCTTTTAAGATCGCTCTCATTGTGTTCAACGTAGCCATTAGGGTGGTTGGAGAAACTATCCAAACCCTAGACTGAAAACCTTCTCTTACAAGTTTTGAAAAATTTGCATGCAATTCGGCGTAGACCGCTTCGGACGGTAGAAATAAAATCGCTCCGTCTGCAGTTTCTCCCTCTATAATATATTTTTCAGCTATATCTTTTATATGATTCCGTATAGTTGATTGAAAGAACTGAGAGCTTTTACTTTTTTCTATTTCTGTTTTTGCCGCAACCATTGCATTAAACGCCTCCAATGGAAACTTACTATCGATAATAATATTGCCTTGAGGCTCTGGTAAATAAATTATACAGTCGGCTCTCTTACCGTTTGACAAGGTAAATTGAAAATCAAAAGCATCCGAAGGCAACGCTTTCTTAACGATATCGATTAACTGTATTTCTCCAAAGATCCCCCGAGCCTGTTTGTTTGATAAAATTTCTTGTAGGCTTAAAACGTCGCCCGAGAGCTTTTCAATATTTGTTTGTGCTTTGTCTATAGTTTGCAGTCTCTGTTGTAATTCTCCCAAAGTTTGTGCGGTTTTTACTGATGTTCCGTTTAGAGAAGTAGATATAGATTTCTGAACTTCTTCTAACCTTGTCTCAACATGCTTGATAATTGCAGTTTGAGTAGAAGCATGAGTATCAGAAATGGCTTTTAGACTACCTACAAGTTGTTGTTGACCCAAAGATATGTCTTTTATAGCATCCTCCAACTTATTATCACTTGAGTTATTTTTTTTTATTTTTGTATTTTTTGAAAAAAAATATAGAAAGCTTAGAAAGGCAAAGGAAAGAATTACTGCAGTCAAAATGATTTCTAAATTGACCAACCTTTTTAACTCCGACCAAAAAGCGCGTTTATCTTGGTAATATCAAGCTTTAAAAAAGTAGGTCTTCCGTGATTACATTGTCCAGCATTCGGTGTCTTCTCCATTTCTCTTAGGAGGAAGTTCATCTCTTCATATTTTAAAATTCTGCCGGAACGCACTGAACCATAGCAGGCCATACTTGAAAATACATTGTCAAGTTTATCTATCAAGTCATCAATAGTCTCATATTTTTTAACTTCTTGGAAAATGTCTTCAAGTAATTTTTTTGGATTTGCATCGCCCAAAATAGTGGGAATACCTCTTATGCAAACTGATTTGGGCCCAAAGCTCTCAATTTCTATGCCTAACGTTCTTAAAACCTCCTGATTTTCCATAAGTTTCTCAACTTCTGGTTCTGTTGTTTCTAAAATCTCAGGCATTAGGAGCTCTTGAATTTCTATCTTACCTTTTTCTTTTTGATTTTTTAGCTTCTCAAAAATAATCCTCTCGTGAGCAGCGTGTTGATCAATAATTACCAACTCATCATTGGTTTGGGAAATAATAAAATTTTTAAAAAAATGGGCTTTTGGTACACCTAACGGGTGATTGCTGAACTCATTTATTTGTTCCTCGGATTCAACCAAATTTTTATTTTCTTCACCCCCTGCAAATAATATCTCTAACTGGCCAGCTTCTTTTAAGTTCGTTTTTTTAAATTTGGATTCATGTTTTTCCATATTATAAAATTTTCGACCATGACCCATTATTGCATATGCCTTTTCATTCAGATGCTGACTTGGAGAAAATTTATCCAAATTGAGACTTCCATTTATAGCTCTTCTAATTAAATTTTTTATCTCGCTAGGTTCTCTAAATTTTACCTCTAGCTTTGAAGGATGGACATTAACATCAATAGTACTTCTTGGAACCGATAAATAAAGGATAACGGAAGGAAATCTATCTTTGGGTATAGAGTCTCCATATGATCTTCTTACAAATGAGAAGAGCTGCCTATCTTTTACGTAGCGACCATTTACATAAAAATGGTTATTGACTGAAGATCCTGTGGTATATGTTGGAGAGCTAATGTAGCCAAAAACTTTAATGCCCTCTTTTTCATCGGAGACTAGGTGCGAATTTTCAATAAACGAATTATTGAGAACCGAACTTATTCTTTCTGAAACAAAATTCTTGCCAGACTCTGCTTCTAAGCTAAGAATCACTCTAGTCTTTTTGTTTTCTCTCAACTCAAATAATTTAAAACTCACTTTTGGATTTGATAAAGCCAATTTTTTTACTACATCCAAAATAGCCAAGCTTTCGGATCGATCTGATTTTAAAAACTTCAATCTTGCAGGGATAGATTGAAATAGTTTTTTTATCTCGATCAATGTTCCATCAATATGTTTTGATGGCTTTATTTCACTTATTTGGCCAAAATTACACGATATCTCAAATGTATTTTTGCTATTAAAATCTCTCGAAATAATGGTCATATCAGAAACCACTCCTATTGAGGGAAGAGCTTCTCCTCTAAATCCGAGACTGGAAATATTCATTAAGTCATCAGCATTGCGAATTTTTGATGTTGCATGCCTGGATAAAGCTAAATCAAGATCATCGGCCTGTATGCCATAGCCATTATCCCTGACGCACAAATAAGATTTCCCTCCTTCTGAATACATTACGTCAATTAAGGAAGCACCCGCATCTAACGAATTTTCTACAAGTTCCTTCACAACTGAACTAGGGCGTTCCACAACTTCGCCGGCTGCAATTTGATTGCTTATAAATTTGCCTAATTGCTTTATGCGGCGGGAATACATTTTGTCTTCGGACAAAATAGAGTTTTCGATATTCATGTTGATTTTCCACACTATATTGTAGATGGTTGATGTTAACACACCATCAATTGTACTTCAAACAAGATTCTTAAAATAATTACTAACCCATATCCTCGTCAAATCTAAAATAGATCAAACCTATTATTCCAATAAAGATAAAGACATCAGCAACGTTAAATGAAAATGGGTTTTTGACTCCACAACAAGTTAAATTTATAAAATCCGCTACAGAGCCATATAAAAGCCTATCAATGGCATTGCCAACCGCACCTCCAATTACTAAAGAGCTTGATAATTGAATTGCAAGATTTTTTGTTTTTCTTACCCAAAAAAGTAAGACTCCAGATATTAATACTGAAATTAAGAATAAGAGATAAACCTGACTGGAACTTTCGCTCTCAAACAAACCAAAATTAATTCCTTTATTCCAAGCCATATGGAGATTTAAAAACTGATTGTTTAAGTCAATTCTTAATTTCGTACTTAATTGAAGATAAAAAACAATTAACCACTTCGAAAACTGATCAATGGCACAAAACAAAAAGGAATAAATTAAAATTCGATACATTATTAATAATAATTAATGGGCTCTTTAAGATTTGCCTTTAGTCTACAGAAAATTATAAAATGTTAAATTTGTTTTTTAAATACTTGAACACAAGTAGATAGCGTTGTAACCCTATTGGTGGACAGGTGGCCGAGTGGTTTAAGGCGCTCCCCTGCTAAGGGAGTGAGGGGGAAACTCCTCCGTGGGTTCGAATCCCATCCTGTCCGCCACACCATCTGAATTACTCACTATTATTCAATTACTTACGATTTAGAGAGCCACTCCATCCCCCAAATCGTTATGAATTCAGGCCAATAATCTATGCCTTGCTGCGTAAGCTCATAACCTAATGCAACTTAGAAGTCTTTTTCGTCAAAGCTTAGACCTCCAATTTCGTCAAAAATTGAACTTCCTAGCTCTCCCAGTAATGTCACCAAAGGACTGGTTTTCATTTTTCGTTTAATTTAGCCAAGGATACACTGATGTGGCAACAATGTATCCTTTATGTCAAAATTTTATGGACAGTAGTTAACTTGCCCTTCTCTTATTGAACTGAATACCACTCTTGTTAAGAAGAGCTTTTTTAACCTTTTGGTTTTTCTTCTCTCTCTCAACTTGTTCAATGACATTGTACGCATCGATAACCATAGGACGGAGCTTATCCACGTTATAAAGAATGTTGAGTATATCTTTTAGCTGATCCTTGTTGTTAAATATTTTACTTTTAAATTGTTCGTAACTTTTGATCATATAGATCATCCCTCCTAAAATTAATGGTAAATGTCTTCGCGGTCATAGGCATTCATCATGAGGTAAACGAGTTCGTCTAAGGAGCGTCCTCTGTTATAAAAGAAGCGGTGAAGCTTGGGATCTTCCTGTTTCATTTCAGTAATATTCGCAAGCTTCTCCTTAAAATCTATGGAAGCATCCTCACGAGTTGTTCGCATCATGTATTTCAGATACTCCATAGTATCTTCGTACACTTCTTCCCAGTAGTCGTAGGCTGTGAAGGCTTCTTGTTCCTCGTCATCTTCCATTAGGACTACTCAACAATCTTTAGTAGAGGTTGCTTGTCCTTATAGTCTTTTGGAAGCCATCGCTTAAACATATTGGGATCGTCACCCTCAGGCACATACCACATTCGCATATCAGGATCCCATCGACCTCCTGCACCTTTACAAAGGTCTTTTTCATCGAATGGGCAGTTAAGATAAACACGTTTTTCTTTAGACATGTAAGTCTCCTTTTACTGGTTAAGTGTTAATGAAAGGGTGTCAGTGATCTCGTTTACGATCTCACTCAAAGAACGAAAGCTATCGTCATCACCCATGATCGAGATAAACTCTTCATCACGGTTTATGTCATCTTCAAGTTTTATGATCTCAGTAGGCATATACATCTCCATTGCGTTAGTTGTGTTAACGAAAGAGATGAAACGTCTTTTATGTGTACCTTCACGCTCATCACTTTCCTTTCACTAACGTTTCAAGGAAAGTGTGAGCGTGAGCGTACATACACACATGCGTGTAGTAAATCTTGATGAATTACTTTAAGTCCTTTGTATGGATATTTGTGGGCGCTAAGTTTATCTGATAAAATACATTTAAGATAACAGAGGCTTACAGACGAGTGTGGCAGAGAGCCACTCCACCATTGAGTTTAAATCATTTTTCTACTATTTAACAAAGTTAATATCCCCAATTTGCTTCACAAATTTTTGGAATAAAAATATTTATTCTGTTGCTAAAAAATCTGTAATAGTTTTTGAAAAAAGTTTGAAGTACTCCTCTAGTTTTTTCTCACCCACTCCACTTATATTTAGGAAATCTTCTCTCGTCGTTGGCTTTGTATTTGCCATCTGGTGTAACGTCTTATCAGGAAATATAACGTAAGCTGGCACCTTTTTTTCAGTTGCAAGATCCAAACGTAGATTTTTTAATATTTGAAGTAAGTCCTGATTTTCAATTTTTACTTCTTCTCTTACAGTCAAAGCTTTTGATTTTACTTTTTCCTGACCAACAACAATTTTCTTGGCCTCAAATGGAGTGTTTCCCTCATATATTTTATTAGCTATGTCAGATATAGCCAAAGCACCATACTTTGCAAAATCGATTTTTAGGGCGCCAAATGCCACCAGAAGCCTTATGAGTGATGAAATAAATGTTTTGGGGAAATGTGGCATTGAACAAAAAGTTTCAAGCTTGTCATGACCTCTATCTTTAATTTTGGCGGTTTCTGATCCTCTCAAAACATCAACTATGTGAGTTGCGCCAAAAAATTGCCCTGTTAACTTTATAGTTTGAATAACTAGTTTTGCCTCACTCGTATAATCTACTACCAATGGTTTTTCTACACAGTTATCACAATTACCACATTCATCGATATCCTCATCAAAGTGAGATAAAAGAGCTTTCCTTCTACATGACGCGGTTTCGCAATAACCTATTAACGTCTCAAGCCTTTTATATTCCAAAAACTTAAAATCAGCTTTTTCCTCTCCTTCAAAAATCATTCTCTGTCGTTTAATAAGATCTTGTAACCCATAGAACATAACTGTTTCGGAAGGCTCCCCATCTCTTCCTGCTCTTCCAATCTCTTGATAAAAGGCCTCGATGCTTCCTGGAAGGCTAGCATGAAAAACAAATCTAATATCTGGTTTATCAACACCCATACCAAAAGCAATCGTAGCAACCATTACCGTGGCAGTTTCAGTCATAAATCTGTTTTGTGCTTGTTTTCTGTCTTGAGTTGATTTTCCTGCATGATAGGCGATAGCGTTAAAACCTTTGTCCTTAAGGAAAAGTGTTGTCTTATCCACTTCGTTTCTGGATAAACAATAAATAATTCCACTTTGCCCTTTCTTTGACTGTAAGATGGTTGCAAGCGAACTCTTAATATCAATTTTTTCTATAACACTAAGTGAGAGATTAGGTCGATCAAATCCCTTAACAATTGTTTTAAAGTCTTTATCTGATAGTTGGGTAACAATATCTTCGCGGGTCGCCTTATCCGCAGTAGCCGTAAAGGCTGCAATATTCGCATTAGGAAAATGTTTTTTAAGCTGTGATAGCTCACTGTATTGAGGGCGAAAGTCAGGGCCCCATTTAGATATACAGTGAGCCTCATCAATTACAAACAGTCCAACATTCAACTTTTTTAATGCTTTTATCATCCTCTCTTGCATAAGGCGCTCTGGACTCAAATACATTATTTTTGTATGGCCAGAAGCAAATTTTTTCCATTCTACTATATTGGTTTCCCGATCTTTACCTGAGTGTATAGAACTAACAGATAAGCCTAGAGCTTCTAAGCCATCCACTTGATCATCCATAAGAGCTAAAAGAGGAGAAACCACAATGGAAGAAAAATCACTTACTATAGCTGGCAGTTGATAACAAAGAGATTTTCCTGCCCCAGTCGGCATAACAGCAAGAACATTTTTTTTTTCTAAAATTGTCTCAATAATATCTTCTTGACCTGGTCTAAACTTTTCATAGCCATAAATTTTTTTTAATTTTATTTTTAAATAATCTAAGTCAGTTTTATTCATCACCTCAATGTACTATCTATTACGGGGAAATGATAATGGATAACCATCTTTCCTATTTAATGATAGGTTTGTATGAATATTTTTTGTTCGAGAGATTATCTGGTAAAATATTATCAAGATAACAAAGGCTCACAGAGGAGTGTGGTAGAGGGTAAATCCGCCTCAAAAAATCCTTAAGCATCTTGATCTATTTACAAATAGTTTCATACTAGAAAATTAGAGATTTGAGGCAATTATATAGGCAAAACAAAATGTCAGAATTTTTAGAATTAAAACTTGAGAATGCGTCTTTGGATGAGATAGCGGAGTTAGCACTAAAGGCAGTTGAGCCAAATGCGTTAGAAAACAAAAGTGTAAATGTGAAAGATGTTTCTGGTAATAGCGGTGCTAAAACGTATATCTGTTCAATTGACGACATTCCAAAGTGCATCGTCAAAGTTAGTAGTTCCAAAAGCATAATGAGTTCACATCCAATAACTCAAAAGAGAGTATCGCTCGCAACTCAAGTGCTTCGATCTCAAAATCTTGCTCCCCCAATTATATTAAAAGGAATTGATTTCCATATTGAGCGTTCAGCTGGGGTTTCTGTAATGCAGGATTTCTTTCATTTTAATGAAGATTTAGCACCACCCGATAAAATAGCTGAAGTTTTAGCAAAATTGCACTCAGCACCAATTTACTGGTATGATCAATTGAAAGCAGAATTTTTAGACGGTGATAAATTTTTGTCTTCAGCATTACATTCGGTGCCACTTCACTCTCCATTTTGGTGTCTACCTTGGTCAGGAATTGATACTAAAATGCCGGTCCTTGGAGTAGGTAATCCAAACCCCAAAATTGCGAAAAAGGTTTTTGACCTTGGTGTACGAACTGGAGTTTATGAAAAAGTTATACAGTGTGAGGCTTTTTCTCCTATTTCGGAAGCCGCAAAACGGCAGGTAGTCGTTCACAATGATTTCAAGCCTGATAACCTATTATATGATCCTGATACCAAAGAGCTCACGGTAATAGACTATGATCTTGTGCAAGTTGGGGCTGCTGTAATGGATTTTGGATTGCCATACATGATGTGGCTAGGATCAAGGTTTACCGACATTACATATAGGAGAGATTTTATAAAGTCATATCTGCATCATTCTGGCCTTCAAACAGACGAAAAAAGTGTTAAAGATATGATGCTTGATTGTGAAATTAATACTATCGTTGCATTTCCTGGTCTATTGGCAAATATTTATGATGCAGAAATTCCACTATTACGCGGATTTGATCATCCAACAGCCAAATCAGGTTATATAGCCCAATCTTCTGAAGCTTCTCCAACAGGATTAGAAATCGTAGACTTAATGGCTGAAGCTGTTTCAAAAGTTAGATCAAATGCTGATTTAATTACCTTGAGTCTTGAAGAAGGAATTGTGGTAACAATTTTCAAAAATAAGGGCTTAGGATCAGATTTGCTATATTCTTGGCTTAAAGAAATGCAAAAAAATAATATGCTCCGCCTTTTTGGAATTGCTGAGACTGATGGGGCTGAGCTATTTGTTTCAGATCACGCTAAAAAGAAAAAGTAGACGAATATCTATTCGTAAATAAAGTTAAAAAGTGACATCACAACTCAACCGAATTATTTAGTTGCTGATACATAATTAAGACATGCCTTATAAGTGATTTCTTTTCCAATTTGTCGTTTTTCACATAGTTGAATGATTTCATTTTTTATCATAGACATTTTTTCACTTGATAAATTTTCTTCAGATAAAATTCTTGCTCTTGGTCCAATCCCCATGAGAAGTTCTGCATCTTGCTCAGCGCTATCTTTCGTTGAGATAGATGTATAAACCTTATCAATATTTATATTTTTAAATCCAGCAGATTGTAAGACTTCATTAACATATTCACGGTCGCTGAATGCAAAAGGGCCTGGGTCCTTGGTTACCTCTGGAAGAACTTTTTGAGTATATTTTGTGATAACATCCATACCTTCAGTTATAAACTCATTCTCCATCATATTTGTCCAACACACGAAATTTAGAGAACCATTTGTCTGCATTGAGCCGAGAATATTTTTGAAAGCTTCTGAGGGATTTTCAAAAAACATTACACCAAATCGAGATATAACTTTGTCAAAATAATTTCCATCAAAAGAATAATTTTGCGCATCACAATGAACAAATTTCATTGCATCAATATTTGAAAATTTACTTTTTGCGTGATTTAACAGGGTATGCGAAATATCTGCTCCTACCACATGACCCCCATCGCCCAATAATTTTGATACTCGAAAAGTTGTGTCACCACCTCCACAACCAATATCTAGAACTTTGTCCGATTCTTTTAGCTTTGCTCTCAAAAAAAGTTCATTGGTTAATATTGATAATCGTTCATTTAATGCATCCTCATTTTTCACCCACTTAGGTCCAGATTTTTCGTTCCAGTATTCGGATTGTTCTACATTTATAATTTTTTGTTTCATATTATCTCCTTAAAAATTGCATTTTATCTGAAAATTGGAGGCATTATTTACTTTGCTCAAACCTATCAGGCTTTACATAAGCTTGAACAACTTCCCCCTCCAAGAACCATTGATCCTTTACCTTGGCTCCCTGCTTTTCAAAATTCTTATCTCTTTGAATTTTAGCTTCATCAGCTTTTTCTTGATTTGGAAAAACTGAAATAGCAATCTCTGAGGTAGGAGTAGTTCTTATGCGTAATAGTATTTCAGCATCTGGGAACGTTTTTGAAGATTTTTTGTTATATTCCTCTGATATTTCAAGAAATTCCTCTTCAGATCTCCATTCAACCATATTGACTCTTGCAATGCTCATTAGTTTTACCCTTCCAATTATTTAATCAACTCATTTTATTTTTTTCTTGAGGCTTTAAATTTAGTTCAATATTAAAACTTTATTTCCTTAATCCAAAAATGTATATTTATAACAAATTTTTTTTTGAGAGATTTGGCTAAAGAATATAAATATAAAATAGATAAATCGTTTATTGATTTTAATGGTCACTTAGCGGAATTTGGTTATTACTATTACGGCGTAGAGGGGTTAAGAAAACTTTGTGAAGATAGGGGCTGCTCTCCAGAACTTTACAAAGAATTGAAGATTGGTCCTATTACCTTTCAAACAACTGTATCCTTTAAAAAGGAAGTTCGAGAAAACTCTGTAATTGTCGTAAATCCTAGAATTACTTCTATATCAGAAGATTGCAAAAAGTGGTCTAGCCAATCTGATATTTTGAATGCAAACCAGGACCTTTGCGCTTCAATCGTAAGTAACGGAGCTTTCATGGACCACACAAGCAGAAAGGTGGTTTCACCACCAAAGGCATTACAAGAAAAATGGAGATTATTATTAAAGGTGGATTAACCAATGGTTAAGTTTTTATAAATCTGGATTTTAGAGATTGTTTGTTTACTTAGATACTGAAACAACAGGAAGAGGCATTGCTTGGGGCGATAAAATTGTTGAGATATCAATAGTTGGAGAAAACGGTTTCGTACTTTTAGATACTTTAGTTGATCCAGAACGCGATATACCCTGGCAGGTCACCCAGATACATGGCATTACAAATGAGATGTGTGAAGGATACCCTACTATTGAAGAATTAATTCCTGAAATCAATGATATAGTAAGAGGCAAAAAGGTCGTAATCTATAACTCTAGTTATGATATTCAGTTTTTTCCAGATAGGCTTGGGCAAGCGGATGAAGTTTTGTGCGCTATGAGAACTTACGCAAGATTTAAAGAAAAGGGTGATAGAAAATGGGTGAAATTATCTCAAGCAGCAGAGGAAGTTGGACACGTTTGGGATGGAAATGCTCATAGGTCTCTTCCCGACACGCAGGCATGTAGAAGTGTGTGGGTATGGCTTCTAAAAAATAATAGAGAATTTAATCAAACCTTTTAACACTGGATATGGCAGAGGGCCTATCCGCCATCAATTTTTATTAGGATTCAGACTCTCTAATAACAAAAATCAATAGAAATCCAGCAATAGCCCCTCCCAAATGACCCTGCCAAGCAATGTCAGCACCGAAAACTAATGGCCCCCATAAAACCAGCGGAATGTGAATTAAAGTCATTACTAATACCATGTTGATTATAGGTTGGATCGAAACAGACTTATTCAGTCTAAAAAATAAGTCTTTGCCAAAGAAAAATGCCAATAATCCATAAACGGAACTACTCGCACCAACAAGTGGGCCTGTCTCAGTTGGTTCAATAATTTGAAAAAAGATTGCGCCAGAAATTGCTGATAAAAAAAATATAGTAAAAAATTTTAAAAGACCAAAATGTTCCTCGATATGCTTTCCCACAGCTATAAGAACAGCCACATTTAATACCATATGAAAAAAATCACCATGGAGAAATGCATGACTAATAAAACGAAAATAATAATCTCCAAAGTAAAGCTCCTGGAATTGAGAGAGAAAAATTTTGGGAACAAATGCAAAATAAATTAATAAAGTTCTTCGAGGTTCAAACCCAAATATCTGTAGATAAACCTCTATCACAATCATTACACCACCAATAATTAAAACGCCTGGTGGCATATTATTGAAGATAGGTTCCCTTTTTTTTGGTCCGATAGTGCCTGTCATATCTATGTTTTTTCAAGTTTCTATTCTTGAACTGAACCTTATGAAAAAAAATAATGACATAATAGTAGTCCCAAACCCACATATTTCTTGAACAGATAAGTATTGATTTAAGACGATTAGAGCAATTATTGCCGCAAACAGAGGTTCGGTTAAAGCAATTACAGAAGCAGTAGTAATACCAATTTTTTTAGAACCAATAAAAAAAAGAACATAACTAAAAACGTAAAAGAGTCCATTTCCAAATATACCGACCCAACCCATCGTACTCACTGGCAATATGATTGGGGCTTGCAAAAATAGAATAAGAAGAATTAAAAATAAAACACTCCAGAAACTTATATGAAGATTAATGGTTTCCGAGCCTAAATCATCTGCCAATTTTCCTGTGTAGTAAATAAATATTATGAATAATAAAAGGCCTATAATACTTATAATTATTCCGTAGATATCACTCTTAACAGAACCATCAAAAATCAGAAACCCTAGCCCTAATATGACCCCCAAAATGCATACCCATTGGAAAACACTTAAACTTTCTTCCCCTCTGACTTGGGTTATTAATGCCACACCAATTGGAAATAAATAGATTATCATCAGCACAAGAGCAATGCTCAAATATTCAATGGCATGATAAGTAGTTGCAATTAAACATACTGAAACAACACTTACAAATATCACCTTAGGAATTTTGTCCATACTAATTAAAATAGGTCGTTTTAAACTGTAGGTTAATGGGGCAAGTATGAATAGTCCAATAAAGCATCTAGTGATTAAAAGCGTCGTAAGAGATGCTCCACTATCTAAAGCAATTTTAGCAGAAGTAGGCACAAACGCAAAGCACAACGAAGAGATCAAAACTATTCTTATACCAATCCACTCATTATTTTTAGAATTATTCATTTAGTTGGCTATTAAGGACCGCAGTGCTATTTAAAAGAAAATTAGTTATTTTAATAATGCTTCACAACCGGTGTTGCTTATCAAAGCATTTACCTCATTTTTCTCTGAATTTGTTAAAGCTTGGTACTCTTCCCTCAACCAATTTAAACATTTTACCTGATAAGGAAATGTTCTTTGGGTCCAGATGAGCCCATCTAGTTTTGCTTCCCACGTTTCCTCTCCTCTTTTGAAAGCTTTTTCGTTTGCTAACATTGTAGGCACATAAGTCGTACCAATTTCACTTAGAAGCAAATTGAGGGTATTTGGAATAGAGGTTGGGCTTAGCCAATCATTTTCAGATGGATCCAGACCAGAAAGATCTTCTGTTTTCTCTACCCAAGCTACAGTTCTCATAGAAAGATTATGAGTAATCGCTCTAGGTGTAGGATCAAATCCTACAAGCTGGCATAACTGACCAAAGAATGAAAAATCTGCTGATGAAGGTCTATTGCCAAATAGAAATGGATATTGCGACAGATGCTTTTCCATTATTGTCAGAAACCGCTTAAAACTTGAATTTATAAGGGGCGCTGTAATTTTGTTCGATCCTACAACCCAAACTCTACCAATTTGACGATCTGTTATTTGTTTTTTCATCTCGCCCAAAGCGTCCTCTGATACTACGGGATTTGAAGTCAAGGGTAATAACGTTCCCGCATTTTCAATATCCCGTTTGTCATGCCATCTATAATGAAACATAAATTTCGTTCCCCATTCATCTCCAAAGTCCTCTAATAGATAATTTATAAATGCTAAAACTGGATTACTAGGAATGGTACTTCTTTTCAGGAACAAATTTTCCAACATTCTGATTATGGGGGTAGAGTCAGTTAACGCTTTAACCTTTTTACCCTCTTTTTTTATAAGGAAAGTAGGATGCAATACTGGTTTAGGTTTTTCTATTTCCATTTTATCCAAAATGAATCCAGGATCACCCCAAATTATTTTATAAGGTATCAACTTATACCTCAGGAATGATACCATTTTTCGAGTATAGGGTGATCCAGGGTTGCCTATTAGCCTTATTGGTAATTCAAGAGTCATTTCAAAAACTTTATCATTAAAAAATTATTATATAGAACCATTAAATTTAAATGATTATCAAGAAAGCAAATCATCTGCTGATTTATCAAATTTAGAAAAAAGATTTGTGTAGCGCAGATTTAGATATACCTTTTTTAAAGCTTCTTTAAAAACTCTTTTGCTCCCTACAAGGCATACCTTCTGCTTTCCCCTAGTTATCGCAGTATAAATTAATTTTCTTGAGAGCATTATTCTATGATCATCCACTATGGGCATTAGTACATTTGAGTACTCAGAACCTTGGCTTTTATGGACAGTAATTGCATAGGCTAAATCAATAATATCTATTCTTTTCTCATGAATAAGTTTTGACTTACCTTCAAACTCGATTTGTATATTCTTGCCAATTTTATTGACAATGTAGCCTATGTCCCCATTCCTAATATCTAACTCGTAATCATTAGTTGTACAAATGACTTTGTCATTTACAAAAAAGTTCACTTCAGTCTCATTCTCCAACTTTGAAAACACCTTTCTTGAGTTAGGATTATATTTAGATTGTAAAATCGCATTCAAGTTTATTAACCCAGCAGGAAATCTTCGCATGGGCGAAAGTATTTGTGTCCTCTCTAGGTCAACTCTATCTTTTCCATTTTCTGTAAATTCATCAAGCACTTTTGTAATTTCTTGGATAACATCTCTTTTTTCAACATCGATAAAAATAAAATCAGATGAATTTAAATCACTTGAGTAATCAATTACTTCTCCTCGATTAACTGCCTTTGCAACAGTAGAAATATTACTATTACTTTCCTGTCTAAATTGTTGAGTTAGCCTACTGACCATTATTTTTTTTGACCTTATCAAGTCCAAAAAAGGCTGACCTGGACCCACTGGAGGCAGTTGATCAACATCTCCAATTAGTATTAACTGAGCTCCATTAGGAACTAATTTTACTAGATCCCTAAACAAGTTTATGTCAATCATAGACGACTCATCCACTATTAATGCATCAATTTCAATCATGTTTGCAGAAGCCTCAATCGTAGCTATTAGCATATGAATAGTGGAAGGCTTAAAAGTTTTGAGAGCAGGATTTTCTGCTATTCTTTTTGCTGCACGCCCCGTTGGAGCACAAATTCTTATTCTTTTCTCAAATTTCTTCACTAAAACCTGAGCTAAACCTTCAATAATTCTTGTTTTACCTGTCCCAGGTCCTCCTGTAATTATCGAAACAGAAGAGCCTATAGAACTTTGAATAGCCTCTACCTGTTCATCAGACAGCGGACTTTTAACATTTTTATTTGCTGTAAATTTTTTTCCTTCAATTGATTTGAAACTAGAATCAATACGACGTAAATGCTTCAAAATTTCTAAGTCTCTTTCCTCTGCTTCCTTGGTCTCTAAAAAACGTTTTCCGTTCAATTCAAATTTATGAAAAAAATGCGGGGCGCTATTAATAGCTTCCTCAATCTTATAATTCTCAGTTTTTGTAATTTCCTTTACTCTAAAGAAAACTTTTTCTGATGGTCCGCAGGTATTCCCTCTTTCTTGTTCACTTTTCATTAAAACATGCCTTGAAGCTGCCACTAATTTTTGTTCTTCACTGACACTTATTCTGAGCTTTAGAATGATTTCTTCTATACTTTCAAAATTTAATCTCGGTATTTTTTGAAGTAACATGTAAGGATCCTTGTGAACTTCCATAAAGAACCGATTTCCTATTTCCTCTCTCACAAATTTTTTTTGTGTGAACGAGAACCCTAATTGTGAAAAAAAAACCTCAAAACCTGAGTTATCAGAGACTATGTCCCATCCTGAGATTAAAATTGCGAGGATATTTTTTGATGTTTTTTCTTCAATAGCGACAAAATTTCTTTTTTTAAGCAAAAAAATAACTTCTATACCTAAATCGTTAATTATTCTTTCAGCTATCTTGGGGCCCAAGCCCTTGAATTCTCTCGCAGTAAAAAACTTCTTTAAACCACTAAGCGGTTCATTCTCTAATATCACGCCCCCGTCAATTGGTTTATCCTGACTATCTAAAGGAATGAAATAGTAGCCCTCTCGTCCAACAGAAATATAATTCGCTATATTATCGTTACAATTTATCGATTTCCTAATACCATTAAAATAACTAAAAATTCCTATCAATCTTTTCCCCGATCGCCCTTAAGTTGTTTCCAATTCCAGTTGCATTGACCTAAAAAAGTTCTATCTTTCAAGTGATGCTTTTTAATCGAAAACACCGACACTAAATTGCTTTAATAGTGTAAGAGTAATAATCCGTGGGATAAACATAAATCCTAAATATTTTTTCTAAAGAAACATCTAGTTATACTCTGTCATTATCGAACCCATGCAGAGAGTCATTCCGCATGGGTTCATTTGTTAGACATGT
>CACFNV010000002.1 GCA_902567635.1 uncultured Alphaproteobacteria bacterium | reverse complement strand
CTTTAAGGGTCAAAGAGTTAAGAAATTTATCTATCGCACTTCTTATCGTGTGGTCTTTTTGTGCATTGTTTCTGGTTTTGGAAAAAGAGTATCAGGGACCTGAGCAAATTAGAAACGTTTTCTATTTCATTTGGCTAGCAACCTCTGCCTACTTTGTTTGGATATCCGTTAGAAGATCATTCAAACAAAATTAGACAAAAGAGGTTGCCATAAAATTTAGGAGCCTACTTTTGCAAGGTATTCTTTTAATCGAGCTTTGGATTTTTTTGGAACTTTTTTTCCTTTTAAGAAATCCGTCGAATCTGCTGAGTCGCCTACCTGGATCAATGCAACCATTCCGTTAGCGTAATGAGGGGTACACCGGATACCATAAAGGCCCTCTTCCTTTAAGGTATATTTAAACTTTTTATTGATTTTGCTCTTGAAACTTTTCGCTCCCTTAGGAATCATGCCTTTGATTGAAGCAGCCATATGGCCTTTATCAGTTGGCAAGAATATAATCGTATCTCCCTTATTTGCTTTTATGAAAGAAGGCTCAAATACCATTTTTCCTTCTTCGCCTTTGTTAAGCATCTTGACCTCTATTTCTTCTGCCCAACCTACGCTGGCAAAAAATAAGCCTATCAGAACTCCAACACTAATAACCAAATTTCTCATAATATCCTCCACGATTTATAAAAATCCCTAGTTATGCAGTAAGATGGAGCAATTTTTTTTGGAGTCAACCAATTTTTAACTAATTGGCGTTCGGTTTTATCAAGATGACAATCTTTCCAATTCCTTCTTTTGCCTCCGATTGTGTCGAAAACTTTGAACACAAAGGAAACAAAACAAGAAACCAGTAATAAAAAGCATCAGTTTAGAAATTCCTGCATATGAAACAGAAAACCCTCCTCGAATAATATCAAAGCCCCCAACAAATCCTAAAAAACCAATTAAAACGGCGAGGTGCATTGCTACTTTTTGCAGTTTTGGTTGGACCTTTGATAACCAAGCTAGTAAAACGAGTGGAGCTCCAATCATTCCTGGAATCCAAGAAGTTATTGAGCTACTCTGGCTCAAGAAAGTTATAACTCCTGCCCACAACACCAAAAAAATTCCATATTTTATAGCTATGTCTTCCACAGTATTTCCAAGAAATCTGTATTCCTTAATTTCTAGTTCATCTTTCATTTGCTCTCCGGTTTTTTAAATCTATATTTGGTTAATTCTTCAATTTTGAGTATCTCTAAACATTTGATGTTGGTTGACTCTAAAACTACTTCAGGAGCTTTTTTTGCCATACGAGCTTCTTCCCATCGAGACGCACACAAACACCAAAAATCACCTTCTTTCAACCCTCCGAAATCATATTCGGGTATTGGTGTCGATAGGTCATTGCCCTGTTGTTTTGAAAATTCCAGGAACTCCTTAGTCATTCGGGCACAAACTGTATGAGACCCTATATCGCTTGGATGCCAATTACAACAACCATCACGAAAAAACCCAGTTAAAGGATCTATTGAGCAGGACTCCAAAACACCCCCAAGCACATTTAACTGGCTTCTACCAGGCTCAAAAAAACTTTTCTCATCAAACATAGGACACCTCTAATTTAAGATATTTTCTAACAAAACCATAAAGCTATTCCAATATTTTATAACTTTCCGCAGAAATATCTCCACTCCAATGCCATAACCCCAAGAAACCCGAAGACTTTGTTTCAAAGGAATGAGGCAATAAACTCGAATGATTAACCGTATCGCCAGCTACTAATTTTCTTTTTTTGTTACCATCTGACCAATCTAATTCACCCCCTATAATGAAATATGTTTCTTCTGCATTGTGGCTATGAAGAGGATAGTAACTATTTGGTTTTTGAAATAAAAAACCTAATCTAAATTCCCTCGAGGGAATAACTGTATCAACTCCCATTATTGGACAGACGTAAAATAGATTGCTTATTTCATCAGAAATAAGAGCAGCAGGAATAGTAGTTTTTCTCCATTTTAACCGTTTTTGAGCCTGAATTAAAACCTCTGCAAGGTTGTGATCCGATTTTTCAATAAGGCTAACTATTTCCTCCTTAAGATCAGAATTTTGATTTTCTTCAAAATCAATTGTTTTTTGAGCCAAAATAAAATTCTCAATTTCCATTTTTATTCCCAGTGAAGCATATGTATTCTCTTCCGTTAACATCCCACAAATTTCTTTAAGTAAACTATTCATGATTTTTTACAAATTCAATTTAGAGGAATATCGTTTTCTTGCTTCGATTTCTGGTAAAATTCAGATAAATACTTATACTTTTCTGTTATAAATTCAGCCTTCTCCAGAAGCATTTTTTTCTTTGAATTTTCTTCTTTTTCTATCAAAGTCTTAATCCAATAGGACTCCCAAAATGAATTACTTCGTTCGTATTCTCCATCGTTTCTTCCAAACACATCTTTTAATATATTAAGATCATGAGGTATATTAAAGAGCTTATGGGTGTTGTTATAATCAAAAAAATAATAGATATTATCAAATCCGGCCCAAGTGATAGCCGATAAGCACATAGGGCATGGTTCGTGAGTGGAAACAAACAACAAGTCTTTTATGCTATAACTTTTTGAAAGTTCAAAGTAATTATTTAATGTAGAAATCTCTCCATGGAACAAGGGGTTCACAGTCTCCTTATTTGTTCCAATTACAACTGTGGAGAGATCACTCTTCTTAAGAATTGCTCCTCCAAAAACTTTATTGCCTTTTTTAACAGTAGAAACTGTTTCAGGAATAATTTCCTCCTTAATTACCTCCAATATTCTATTTAAAAATTCTACGCTATTCATAAAAATTCCTCTGTAGAAGAATCCTAACCATCAAATGAAGAAAATATCAATATAATTACGGGAACCTATTCAATTAAGAGCACACTAAAAGGGTAGACCAACATAATTCTCAGAAAATACCTTCTGGGCGTACTTTGAGTTTTCTAAGTAATCAATTTCACTTAATTTTATTTTTCTATCAAATGGATCAGCACTTGGAAACTCATGCATAAGAGTGGTCATCCACCAACTGAATCTAACGGCTTTCCAAATTCTTGAAAGAGCTTTTCCAGAATAATTCTCAAGTTCTACTTCTCCTTTTCCCGCGTAAAACAATTTAAAAGCGTTGGATAGGTAAAAAACATCAGAAAAAGCTAAATTAAGACCTTTAGCCCCGGTAGGCGGTACAATATGCGCGGCATCTCCAACCAAAAACAACTGACCATATTTAAGAGGTTCTATAACGAAACTTCTCAGTGGGGCTATTGATTTTTCAATGGACGGCCCAGTTACCAAACTCCCCTTGAATTGCTCTGGTAGTCTAGCTCTAAGTTCCTGCCAAAAATAATTATCAGAATAATCCTCCGCTTTGGTTTTTAGGGAGCATTGAATATAATATCGAGATAAGCTCTCATTTCTCATTGAACACAAAGCAAATCCATCCCTTGTATTAGCGTAAATAAGTTCTTCACTAACGGGAGGTGTTTCGGATAATATTCCTAACCATCCGAAAGGATATATTCGTTCAAATTCCTTCTTTTTATTTGCTGGAATAGATTGCCTGCTAACACCGTGAAATCCATCACAGCCAACTACGAAATCAGATATTATTTTTTTCTTTAACCCATTTTTATCATAGAACACAACTTCTGGATTATTTTTTAAGGGATCTATGATTTGGACATCTGAAACACCATGAATTATTTTGGCATCAATATTTTCCTGAGCATCGTATAAGTCTCTGGTTACCTCTGTTTGACCGAAAATGGTGACATTTTTTCTTACTGTATCTCTAAAAGAAATCCTAAACGATTTGTTTTCAGAAGAAATTAAAGTACCCTCGTGCCTAAAACCCTCTTCATAAACTCTCTTGCCCACTCCCGCTTTGTCTAAGAGGCTCACAGTTCCCTGCTCTAGAACCCCTGCTCTTATTCTAGACAAGACGTGCTGCTTGGTATGCTTTTCAATTATTACTGTTTCTATCCCCGCATTCATTAAAATCTGAGATAGTAACAAGCCTGAGGGGCCTCCTCCAATAATTGTCACATTTACTTTAATCATATTTTCATTCTCTTTTTTTGAAAGGAAACCTTAGGGCCTCCTTATGTAACTGACGTTGAGGTGTCAGTTTAACTCATCGATATAAATTTTATCGAAGTTGAGCCGATGCCTAACACCTCTATCAAATAATCACAAGACATTGGACCACCTCCTTCCAATGGTTTCTTCCTAATTTTAAAATAAACTTTTTTTTGTTAATACAAAAAATTTTATTTAATTCGTGAATTTAACTTTTTTACCTAAGGCTATCTAATATAATATACTATTATAACTTTTATTTTGGAGATCTGTTTGGCTAAAATAACCTTAGACGCAATAGACGAAGATATAAAAAAATCTAAAGGTCTGCCCAATCATCACTATGTATCAAAAAAGGTCTTTTCTTTAGAAACAGAAAAGCTTTTTTATAAGCAATGGTTTGGGGTAGGCTTTGGAAGAGATATTCCTAACCCTGGAGACATAGTACCTTTAAAATTTCTTGGAATTCCAATTCTTTTAGTACGAAATCACGCTGGCGAAATAAATGTATTTGAGAATGTATGTAGGCATAGAGGTATGGTCTTACTTGAAAAAAAGAAAAATACGCAGGGTCTAATAAGATGCCCATACCATTCATGGTGTTATAGCTTAGACGGAGAACTAAAGGCTACACCGCACGTAGGCGGGATAGGAGTTAATTTCCATAAAGGTTTAGAAAAAAAAAATCTGGGTCTATTCAAGATAAAATCTCATTTATTTTTGGACGTAATTTTCATAACCCTATCAGAAGAATGCCAGTCTTTTGAGGATACCCACAAAGAGCTTTTTAATAGGTGGGCAGATTACAAGAAGCCTCTTTTCTTCCAAAAGAAAGATAGTGAGTTCGAATTAAAAGTTAATTGCAATTGGAAACTAGCTATAGAAAATTATTGTGAAAGTTATCACCTCCCTTGGGTTCACCCCGATTTAAATACTGTGTCCAAACTTGAAGATCATTATAATATAATTTCTAAGGGAAATTTTTCGGGACAAGGATCTAAAGCGTTTGCACAAATGAGGGATGAAAAGGGCAAAATTTTTCCATCGTTTTCAAATATTTCTTCCAAGTGGGATCATACCTCAGAATATATTTCACTATTTCCCAATGTGATACTGGGCGTACATAAAGATCATATTTTTTCAGGAGTTCTGGTTCCGAAGAATGAAAAAAAAACCATTGAGCGTTTTTCAATATACTATTCCAAAAAAGACAGCCTTGGAGAAACCTTTAACTCATTACGACATAAGAATGCTAAATTCTGGAAGAATGTTTTTAAAGAGGATATTAATGTGGTTGAGGGTATGCAAAAAGGCAGAAAAGGTAAGTATTTTGACGGAGGTCGTTTTTCTCCAGTAATGGAAGAACCAACCCATATTTTTCATAAATGGGTAGCAAACCAATTAAAATTTTAAAAAAATGAATAAGAACACGAGATACATTATAGATGTTGAACTAGCAGAAGCTTTTGACATAGGAGATAAGAAAAAAATTGTAGATATTTATTCCAGGCAAGGTTTTATTGATTTAAAAGAGGGACAAATTAAGCGTGGTTTTTTTCTGATAACTCAAGCATATATTTATGCGTTAGAAGAGGGTTTAAGTGAGGCCTCTTTCCTCTTCGAAACCCTTCAAAAAGCTGGTAGAGAAAAATAAAATCCCATTATAATAATCCGGTTGATATAAAACAAAAATTATTAGCAATGCCACTATCAGAAAATTTGATTAATACTATCATGAATTTTTACTCTAAAAGAGGTGTTGGTACTTTCTTTTCAATAAGCTTTGAAAGAGAGCAAGAAGGTAAATTTTATTTTTCGGTTCAATTTCCTCAGCAGAGCCTAAATCCCTCTGGCAAAATTCAAGGAGGTATGATTACTAGTGTCTTAGATGATTGTACAGCTCTGAGTGTAATAATGACGTGTGAAGGAAGAAAATTTCCAAATACTATTGATTTTCATACTACATTCCATCGCCCTTTGGACCTTGAGCCCGTGAAAGTTGAATCACAAATAATGAAGCTGGGTAAAAATGTCGTTTCTATAGAAGGAAAAATGTTTAAGAGGGATAATTCTTTAGTGGCATCTTGCCTACATACAGGGATTTTATTCGATACATATGGTTTGAAGCCTCAAAAAATCTGATCTGAATTTTAATATATGTCACTTGAAAGAGTTAACAAGCACCACTCCAATAACTATAAAAAATAGCCCTAAGATTGCTTGCCAGCTTAGGCTTTGATTGAAAAAATAAAAGGAAATTATCGCAATAGTAAATATTCCCAGACCGCTCCACATAGCATACATGACAGCTACCGGGATAGTATTCACCACTATGGAAAGAAAGTAAAAAGCTAGAAGGTATAAAACGCCCAACGATAAAGTGGGTATCAGCTTTGTGAAATTTTGTGATGATGGCAACAACAGAGTTCCTCCCACTTCGCATAATATTGCGAGAAAAAGAAAGAAATAACTTAGATTGTCTTTAAAATAATTTTCCATTTTTAAAGACTTTCTCCATAAATTCTTTCCTCAAGCATCGGGATCATTCTTTTACTATCATCATTATTTGGATCTATTCTCTCAAGGAGTCTGTATGAATCCAGTGCTTTTTTGTATCTCAAATTTTGCATATGTATAAGTGCAGTCCCGGAAATGGCACCAAAATGTCTGGGTTGTCGAGTTAGAACCTGATTTATGTCTTCCAAAGATTTCTGAAAATCACCTAATAGGTATCGAATAGTGGCTCTTTTATTCCATCCTTCAACATAATTTGGATCACTCAAAATTATTTTTGTGAAAATTTGGTCTGCTTTTTGATAATTACCTCTGTAAAAATGCGATAGGCCACTCGCTATAAGATCATCATCTTTTTCGTATGTGTGATCCTTTAACCAATATCCCCATATTTCTGCTCTTATTCTTGAAGCCTCCAGTGAAGAGGAAGTAACCTCTAGGGCGTCAAGCAGATCTTCTATTTTCATTTTAACATCGGCAAAGCTAGGTTTCATGACCAAACATATCAGCATTAAAGCTTGTAAAAATAGTCTGATATTAACTAGGTACGGAATTTTCAATCCAACCTCACTTTCACTATTAGAAATAATTTTCATTTATTTATAATCAACTCACAACTATAAATATTTTTTTGACAAAACTTTAAAAAAACAGTAAGTATTTATTTAAATTTTGGGGGACTATCGGTAATCAGTTTGCGGCTACTTTTTCTAGCTAAACAGGTTACCATAACTCATTAAATAGGAATTTAACAGATGATAGAGCTTAAGATGCTCATTCACTGAAGCTTTAATAGTAGAGATCCATTAATGAAACATGAAGTGATAGAATTTTTATCTAATTCAGATCTGGATAGCCTCCTTGAGGAATCAAATAGAATACGTGATCTTCATTGGGGTAAGGTTGTAACTTATTCACGTAAAGTTTTTGTACCGCTTACTAATATGTGTAGAAATACTTGTAGCTATTGTACTTTTGTCAAGGATCCCAACTCAGAAGAAGCTAATATTCTAACTAAAGATCAAGTTATTGACATTATTAAAAAAGGACAAAATACAGGGTGTAAGGAGGTTTTGTTCAGTTTGGGAGAAAAGCCTGAACGTCGTTATCCAATCGCAAAGAGGGCTTTAAAAAAGATAGGCTTCGACACTACAGTAGATTATCTAAAGGAGGTTTGCAAACTAACCCTACAAAAAAGCAATCTTATTCCACATGTAAATGCAGGAACACTCTCTTTGGAAGATATTAAAAAGTTGAAACCAGTAACGGCATCTATGGGGATGATGCTTGAAACTACAAGTAAAAGGCTCACAAAAAAGGGACAGCCACATTATGCTTGCCCTGACAAGATGCCTATTCAAAGAATAAGGACTTTAGAAAAAGCAGGTGTCATGAAAGTTCCATTTACGACTGGATTATTAATTGGAATAGGTGAGACTTTTTCTGAAAGAATTGACGCACTTAAAACTATTAATCGTATTCACAAAAAACATGGTCATATTCAAGAGGTTATAATTCAAAACTTTCAAAGAAAGCCGGACATATTAATGAAAAATTCACCAGAACCTTCTAAAGAAGATATGATGCGAACTATAGCTACAGCACGAATAATTTTAAGCCCCGATATAAGTATACAAGCGCCGCCTAATCTGAGCAATTCTCATTCGGATTTACTAAATGCTGGTATAAACGATTGGGGAGGCATTTCACCAGTAACAATTGATTTTATAAACCCACAGCATTCATGGCCTCATTTAGAAGATTTAAAGAAGGGTACAGAAGCTAAAGGTTTTAAATTAAAGGAACGGCTCACAATTTACCCAAAATATCAGAAAAAATTGGGTTTTGTGAGCAACAAAATTGAAAATCATATTTGTGCATTAGCCGATAATGATGGGTTGGCAAGTGATCAGTACTTGGAGGTTATTTAGTCAAATGACAAAATTATTTTCCTTCAAAGATGAAAATAAAACTAATATTAATTGGAACAATTGCTCTAATACTGTCAGATCAATTTTGGAAGGGTATCTGGCGGGTAAAGAAATATCAGTACAAGATGGAATTGAGCTGTTTTCTGCAGGACCTACTGATGAAAAATTTATTTGCGATATTGCAAATCAAATCAGAAAGAAAAAAACTGGGGACGTTGTATCCTTTGTCGTGAATAGAAATATAAATTTCACCAATATTTGTTATATGGGTTGTAAATTTTGCAATTTTAGTAAGAGAATAGAAGACAAGGGTGCTGAATGGTTAACTTTAGAACAAATTGTTGAGAGAGCTAAAGAAGCGTATAGTAGAGGCGCAACCGAAATATGCGTCCAAGGTGGTCTACACCCTAAGCTTTCTGCAAATTTTTACAGAGATATTTTATTAAGTGTAAAAAAAAGAAATTCCAGACCTACATATACACGCATTTTCTCCGTTTGAAATTTGGTATGGAGCTTCAAAATCAAAACTAAGTTATAAAGATTTTCTTTCTGATCTAAAAGAATGTGGTTTAGACTCGATGCCAGGAACAGCCGCAGAAATTTTAGACACTGACGTAAGGAAGCAACTAACCCAGAATAAGCTTAGTACAGATAGTTGGGTAGAAATTATAAAAGAGGCTCACCTTCTTGGAATCCCTACATCGTCAACTATTATGTATGGACACATAGATGGTCCTGAACATTGGGCAAATCATTTAGTTAAGTTAAGGAATATTCAAAAGGATACTAATGGATTTACCGAGTTAGTACCTCTTTCTTTTGTATATAAAGATTCACCTCTTTATTTGAATAGTAAGGGTACTGTAAGAAAGGGTCCAAATACAAGAGAAGTAAATAAAATGCATGCAGTGTCTCGACTTTTGCTATCAGGATGGATAGATAACATTCAAGTTTCATGGACAAAAATTGGCTTGGAACGGGCTAGTGAACTATTAAATTATGGTGTTAATGATTTAGGCGGAACCCTAATGAATGAAAGCATATCTCGCTCTGCAGGGTCAGACTTTGGACAAGAGATAACTTCATTTGAGTTAGTTAAATTAATCAGATCCAGAGGAAAAATACCTATCCAGAGAACTACTTTGTATCAACCTTTGTTTGATTTTTCGCAAAAAGATCCAAAAGAAACAGCGCCCCTTGTTGACAGAACTAGCCAGAAAACCATTGATTTCATAAACCAGCTTTAGTTTATAATTATGAATAAACCTATTAAAATAGCGCTTTTAGCGGGTGGCGTTGGTGGCGCAAAAATGGCAGAGGGCTTTTCTGCTTTACAAAATATTGAACTATCAATAATTGGCAACATTGGTGATGACGATGAGTTCCATGGTCTAAGAGTTTCACCTGACATAGATACTATTACTTATACATTATCTGGAATAGTAAACCGCGAGCAAGGATGGGGTATAAAGAATGAAAGCCTTAGGGCACTTGATATGCTTAAGAAATTGGGTAACAAAACATGGATGACGTTAGGCGACTCAGATTTTGGACTTCACATTTATAGGACTCAACGATTATTAGAAGGCTCAAAACCCAGTGATATAGCCAAAGATATTGCTAAAAAACTGGGAGTAAAAGCCAAAATAATTTTGCCTACTGATGACAAAATTAGAACACTAGTAAAAATAAGTGAAGGCTGGATCTCTTTTCAAGAGTACTTCGTCAAGAGAAAATGCATCCCAAAGATATTAGATCTTAAATATTCGGGGATAAAAAAAGCCAAAATCAATTTAAATGCAATCAAAGCTATTAAAGTCGCCGATTTGATAGTAATCGCGCCATCAAATCCTCTTGCGAGCATAAAACCAATTATAGACATACCATCTTTCAAGAAAGTTCTGGAAGACCAGAGAAGAAAAGTAATTGCTGTTAGTCCAATCATTTCCGGGAAAACTGTCAAAGGTCCAGCAAGCAAAATGCTTAAAGAGTTGGGATATAAATCAAATGCGTTCGCAGCACTAAACTTTTATAAAAATATATGTGGTAATTTTGTAATAGATCATTCAGATAAAAATTTTAAAGATAAGTTCGAAAACTGCGGGCTAAGTTGTTACATGACAAATATTCTTATGAGCTCTATAGAAGATAAGAAATCTTTAGCCCAGACGTTAATTAAAATTATGTTGCAATAAAAAAGCAAACCAATGAGAAAAAATCAGAAAAAAAATCTTTTAGTTGTAGTCCCAATGAAAGATCTCCGAGAAGCAAAATCAAGATTGAATGACACACTAACCGGAAAAGAACGAGAGCTTTTGGCAAAACTTTTATTTTTAAGAACACTAACAATTCTTAATACTATCAGATCGAACAATAAGAACTTTTTTGACATAGGTGTAGTTACCCAATCACTAACTATAAAAAACCTTATAAAAGAGTTTGATTTATTTCTAATAGAGGAGAGAAGTAAAGGCTTGAATTTAGCTCTTAAAGACAGTTATCTTTGGGCCTCTAAAAAGAATTATAAGTTCCTTGCTATATTACCCGCGGACTTAGCCGATCCAAAACCTGACGAAATTTTGTCATTTCTAAATCATTATAAAGCTAGCAGTGAACCAACTGTAGCTTTATGCCCATCAAATGACATGGGCACTAACGCTTTGCTTTTATCCCTACCTTCGAAATTAACATTTTGTTTCGGTCACAATTCCTTTATCAAGCATAGTGAGCTTTGCAAAAGTAAAGGCATTTTGCCCAAAATATTACCATTTGCAAGCCTCAGAAATGATGTAGATACAAAATGGGATTTCAAAAAGATAAAGCATAAAAAGTTAGGGATAAGTAAAAATTAAAAATGCATCTTGGATCAGTCAAAATAACTGCTATACCTCGAATACCTGACGTTCGAGAGGGTGACAACCTCGGAATGATTATAGGAACGGCACTTGATGAAGCCGGTTTAAAGCTTAAAGAAGGTGACATACTCTGTATAGCTCATAAAGTAGTCTCAAAAGCTGAGGGCAACATTGTTTTTTTAAGCGATGTAAAGCCCTCTAAAGAAGCTATAAAATTAGGAAAGAAATTAAATAAAGACATAAGAAAAGTTGAAGTTATTTTAAGAGAAAGTGAAAAAGTAATAAGATCTTTTAAACGTCCAGAGCAAATTGAAGGAACGATGATTTGTCAACATAAGTTGGGATTCATTTGCGCAAATTCAGGCGTTGATCAGTCAAATATAAAAGAGACAGATGCTGTAATCACAATTCCTGAGAATCCTGACATGAGTGCTAACAAGCTAAGATTATTCTTGTCAGAAAAGTTTAATGTCAAGAAATTAGGCGTAATAATAACAGATACTTTTGGTAGGCCTTGGAGAATAGGTCAAGTTAATGTGGCCATAGGTTTGTCTGGGGTTTCTCCTACTAAAAGACTGCAGGGCAATGTCGACGCGTGGGGGAGAGATTTATTAGTTACAGAACCAGCATTTTGTGACGAAGTCTCTGCGGCTTCTGGTCTACTCATGGACAAATCTGGGAAAACACCTGTGATTTTATTTAATGGCTTAGATTGGGAATTTGAGATAAGTAATGTAGAAAATATTTTGAGAAAAGAGAGTGAGGATATGTTCAGATGAAAATTGCTATTTTAGGAGGTACTGGGCCACAAGGTCAGGGATTGGCTTTGAGATTTGCAAGTGTGGGAATTGATGTCGCCGTGGGATCCAGAGACAAGCAGAGAGCAGAAACGGCTGCAAAAGAAATGAATTCTCTGCTGGGAAATGAAAAAGGTAATATTACAGGCCTTAGCAATGAAGAAGCTGTAGAATATGCAGACGAATTTGTTATCCTTTCAGTTCCGTGGTCTGGTCATGACGTAACATTAGAGTCCATAAAAAAATATCTTCCTGGTAAAATCTTAGTAGACATTGTTGTCCCTTTGGCTGAAGGAAACCCTAGAAAAGTTGAAATGCCACCTCAGGGGTCAGCTACCGAGTCTGCACAAAGTATATTAGGCTCCGAAATACCTGTTATTGGAGCTCTTCATAATGTATCAGCGAACACTTTAAATAATTTGAAAAAAACAATAAACTGTGATGTGCTTGTTTGTGGAGATAATTTGGAGGCAAGATTAAAAATAATTGACTTTATTTCTAAGTTAGGTGTTAACGCATATAATGCTGGAGATGCTTCTGCTGCTAGATGTATTGAAGCTATAACACCAATATTGATAAGAATTAATATGTCAAAGGCGGTACCCTTTTCCCATGCTGGTATTAAAATTTGGGCACCAGAAAAGTAAATTATTATAGGAGAAAATAAAATGGAATTTGGTATATGTTTTAAGGGATTTGTTCAACCAGCTCGAGCTAAAGCATTGGTAAGACTAGCCGAAAGCGCAGGTTTTACCTACTGCTGGTTTTACGACAGTCATATCCTGTGGAGAGAAAGCTTTGCTCAAATGGCTATGTGTATCGAGCATACCACAAAAATGAGATTTGGACCTTGTGTTACAAATCCTAATACCAGAGACTGGTCACTAGCTGCCTCGATGTTTGGATCTTTGGCCTTGCAATCTGACGGAAGATTTGACATTGGCGTTGGTCGCGGCGACAGCGCAGTGAGAGTAATGGGACGGAAGCCATCAAATCTAGCCAATATGGAACAGTTCATACTTGACGTAAAAGCTATGGTAAAAGGAGAAAAAGTGCAGTATGGAGATGTCCCTAACCCTATTCAGTTTCCATGGGCTCAAGGTTATGAGCTACCAGTATGGGTGGCAGCATATGGACCGAAAGCTCTTACCTCAGCTGGAAAAGTTGGCGACGGTTTGGTCTTGCAGATCGCTGCACCAACAATATGTAAATGGTTAAGAGATCAGGCAGTGAAAGCAGGAGAAGAACATGGAAGAGACATGTCAAACTATAGGGTCATGGCAGCAGCTCCAGCCTATTTTGGAGAAAGAAGTGAAAGCATAGAGAAAGTAAAATGGTTCCCGGCTATGGTTGGAAATCATGTTGCAGACATTGTTGAGCGCTATGGAGAAAATAATAGTGAAATTCCTAGTAGCTTAACTGACTACATAAAAAATAGAAGGGGCTATGATTACTCAAAACATGGACAAAGTGACAATCCGTATCTCGAGTTTATAACAGATGATATTGTCGATGAATTTTGTGTTTTAGGCACAGCAAAAGAACACATAAGTAAATTGGAAAAATTGAAGGAAGTAGGAGTAACTCAATTTAATATATATTTAGATAGCGGTGATGAGGAAAGAATAATAGCTGAATATGGTGAAAGTGTTATTCCAGCCTTTTCATGATTTAATATAATTAAGCTGTTTTTGTAAATTCTTAAAGGAACTATGGTTTTGAGGATTTTTTTTCAATTATTTGATAGGACCAATTCAATTTTAAGATTTTTAGTTGAATTAATTACTGCGGTTGCTTTTTTATTTTTTTCTTCAAGTTTTCTTTGGGCTGATTTTCAAAAAGGTCTAATGTTTTCAAAAAGAAATGATTATCAAAATGCCATACGTGAATGGAAACCTCTTTCTGATGAAGGTCACCAAGGAGCACAATACCATTTAGGATGGATATATGAGAATGGTATTGGTCTAAAAAAAAACCTTGTTGAGGCCGAACGCCTATACAAGCTATCTGCTTCTCAAGGGAATGTAAAAGCTCAAGCCAATCTTGGACTCATGTACTTAAAAGGAGAAGGTATAAAACGAGATTTGCGTGAGGCAGTTAGATGGATTAAACGATCGGCAGAAAGTGGCTATCCTAAATCACAATATGCTTTGGGACTGATTTATACTCGAGGGTTAGGGGTAAAACAAAACAAAAAAGAGGCTCTGAAATGGTATAAATTGTCTATCGGGAGCGGTTACAACCCTTGTCCAAACCGCTCCGGTTTTAATAAAATTTGAAAGCTAATTATATCTTAATTTGACTTCTTCAAAAATTTTCTAGCTTATTTGATGCTTTTTCTATTTATTGAGACAATGAATTTTTTTTAAATAGAAAAATTTCAATCTAAGGGTGACTGATAAAAATCAATAATTACTGTCAATATACAAAAACTTCTAGCATTTGAGGGAAAAACCTTGGGTAACTCTATTTATTTCGCGAAAAACGACGAGTTATTAGGCCACGTAACAATGATATTTTTTTCTATTTTTGTTTCAGTCTCATATGTTCTAGGCTCGTTGGTTGCTAATGATATTGAGCCTGGAGCAATAACTGCTGCTCGTTTTTTTATTGGAGCTTGTGTTATGGGAGCATTGGTATTCGCAGTGAGAAAACGTAAATTGGAAGATTTTAAATCTCCGTGGAGATTCTTTGTTATTAGTTTTAGCATTATCATATACTTTGTACTGATGTTTGAAGCATTAAAAACATCTTCTTCTTTATCCCTGTCGGTCGTTTTTACTTTGACCCCTCTTATTGCGTTATTTTTTGAGTTCTTTTTAAAAAAACCGATAAATTTTAGAGCACTTTTTGGAATTATACTTGGAGCACTAGGTGCTTTATGGGTAATATTTGATGGTAAGCTCGAAAATTTAATTCTTCTTAAAGTTGGCTATGGTGAATTAATATTCTTCTGGGGATGTGTTGGTCATTCAATCTATGCAATACTAATACCTATACTTAACAGAGGCGAAGATGCTGCATCTCAAACATTTGGCACTTTATCTGCTGGTTTTATTCTTTTGGTTTTATTTTTTTGGCAAGATATTGTTGGTACAAATTGGACTCAACTAAGCCTCCTAATTTGGGTCACAATCATATATCTTGCTCTTGTTGCCACCGCGTTAAGCGCGTTTCTAATACAGTTTGCTGCTAAAAGACTAAATGCCTCAAAGGTTATGGCTTACACCTACGCGGTTCCTTTTTGGGCAGCACTTGGAGATATGTTTGTAGGGAAGGGTATGCCTGAGGCGCATTTAATTTTTGGAGGACTAATAATTGCCTTTGCATTATTTTTGTTAATTAGTGATAATAGACAAAAAATATCAAAGTAAGATTTTTTAAGAGGGGAAAATGTCACAACCAGCAGCAAATTTAAAAATAAATTCAAGCCGACTTTGGGACTCCATTATGGAAATGGCTAAAATTGGACCAGGTATAGCCGGGGGAAATAATAGGCAAACACTGACCGATGATGACGCCAAAGGTAGAGAGTTATTTAAAAGTTGGTGTGAGAAAGAAAATCTTGTTATGGGAACCGATAAAATGGGAACTATGTTCGCTAGAAGAGAGGGAACTGATCCTAATGCATTACCCGTCTATGTCGGGAGCCATCTAGATACTCAGCCTACTGGTGGAAAGTATGACGGAGTCTTGGGTGTATTGGGAGGGCTTGAGATCATACGAACATTGAATGAATTAGACATAAGAACCAAGCACCCAATAGTGGTGGTTAATTTTACAAACGAGGAAGGAACAAGATTTGCCCCTCCAATGATGGCATCCGGCGTGTTCGCTGGTATTCATGAATTAGAGTGGGCTTATAACAAAACAGATGCAGATGGCAAAAAGTTTGGGGATGAAATAAAAAGAATTGGATGGATTGGCGAGGAAGATGTTGGAGCACGAAAAATGCATGCATTTTTTGAGCTCCATATTGAACAAGGACCAATTTTAGAAGCTGAAGGAAAAGAGATAGGAGTTGTAACTCATGGTCAAGGACTAAATTGGATCCAGGTAACAATAACTGGTAGAGAGAGTCATACAGGATCAACCCCCATGCCGATGCGGAAAAATGCTGGGCTCGGTATGGCAAAAATAACTGAACTTGTTCAAGAAATAGCTATGAGCCATCAACCAGCAGCTGTGGGAGGAATAGGTCAGTGTGATGTTTATCCAAATAGTAGAAATATCATTCCTGGAAAAGTTGTTTTCACCATAGACTTTCGATCTCCCTCATTTGATGTTCAAGAAGATATGGAGACAAGGCTATATTCAGGAGCAAAGAAAATCGCTAAAGATCTCGACTTGGAGATTGAGTTTGAAAAGGTTGGGCATTTTGATCCAGTTACTTTTGATGAAACATGCGTTAATACTGTTAGAAAGGCAGCTGAAAGATTAGGTTACTCCCACCAGAATATAATTTCAGGTGCAGGACATGATGCTTGCTGGATAAATAGAGTAGCCCCAACAGCAATGATTATGTGTCCTTGCGTAGATGGGTTGAGCCATAATGAAGCAGAAGAAATAACTGAAAGTTGGGCCTCTGCAGGTACCGACGTATTATTACATGCAGTCCTAGAAACTGCAGAAATTATCAAATAAGGAGATTAAGATGTCAAAAGTAATAAAGGGGGGAACCTTAGTAACTGCAGATCGCGAGTGGAAAGCAGATATATTAATAGAAGATGAAAAGATCAAACAAATAGGCAATGACCTAAAAGGAGATGAAGTTATAGAAGCAGATGGGGCCTACGTCATACCCGGAGGCATTGATCCTCATACACACCTTGAAATGCCATTTATGGGAACTACTGCGGCAGAAACTTTTGAAACTGGAACTTGGGCCGCCGCTGTTGGAGGAACAACTATGCTGGTGGATTTTTGTTTACCTGGTGAAGACGGAAGCTTAGTTAATGCAGTAAAGGAGTGGCATAGAAAATCAGACCCTCAAATTTGTTCAGATATAGGTTATCATATGGCTGTAACGGGCTGGTCAGAACAGATTTTTGATGATATGCCAAAAGTGGTAGAGATGGGGGTAAACTCATTCAAGCACTTTATGGCTTATAAAGGAGCTCTCATGATTGAAGACGATGAAATGTTCGCGTCTTTTAAGCGTTGCGCTTCGATCGGAGCCTTACCAATGGTACACGCTGAGAACGGCGATATGGTAGCTGAATTACAACAGAAATATCTCGAAGAAGGTATTACAGGACCGGAAGGGCATGCGTATTCTAGGCCTCCTGAGGTAGAAGGGGAAGCAGCTAATCGTGCAATAATGATTGCAGATGCTGCAGGTGTACCTTTGTATATCGTTCATGTGTCATGCGAGCAATCGCATGAAGCTATAAGAAGAGCGAGACAAAAGGGAATTAGAGTGTTTGGTGAACCTTTAATACAATTCTTAACATTGGATGAAAGTGAATACTTTAATAAAGATTGGGCACATGCGGCGAGGAGAGTTATGTCTCCGCCTTTTAGGGACAAATCACATCAAGATGGGTTATGGGCTGGCTTGCAATCTGGATCTCTTCAAGTTGTCGCTACTGATCACGCTGCTTTCTCGACAGAGCAGAAGAGAATGGGCATCAATGATTTCACCAAAATACCTAATGGAAGTAATGGCTTAGAAGAAAGATTATCTGTCTTATGGACTGAGGGTGTTGAAACTGGCCGTATTACTCGTCAGGAATTTGTGGCAGTAACTTCCAGTAACATTGCAAAAATATTAAATATCTACCCTAAAAAGGGATCTCTGATAGAAGGCGCAGATGCAGATATAGTGGTTTGGGATCCGAAGATATCTAAAACAATTTCTACAAGCACACATAAATCGATACTTGACTATAATGTATTTGAAAATTTCAAAGTAACAGCGCAACCTAGATATACACTCTCAAGAGGTGACGTAATTTGGGCCTGGGGAAAGAACTCAAGTCCTCAACCGGGAAGAGGAAGATTCGTTCCTCGACCTGCTTTTCCATCACTTCATAGTGCCGTTTCAAAATGGAAAGCCCTTAATACACCAAGGAAAATTGAGAGAGACCCTTTAAACATTCCTTCCGGTATATAGTTAATATTTTTTTGGTAGCCTAATGATATCTGTTGAAAATGTAGATTTGACGTTTGAAACAAACGATGGTCCTGTTCATGCTCTAAAAGAAGTATCTTTAGAAGTCAAAGAAGGGGATTTTGTTTCCTTCATTGGACCATCTGGCTGTGGAAAAACAACACTACTCAGAGTTATTGCGGCTCTAGAGACTCCAACTAAGGGTAACGTTATCGTGAACAATATGCCTCCGGACGATGCTCGAAAAGCTAGAGAGTATGGATATGTTTTTCAAGCCGCTGGTCTTTATCCATGGCGGACCGTCAGTGGTAATATAAAGCTACCTTTAGAAATCATGGGATATTCCTCAAAAGAAAAAGAAGAACGAACAAAAAAAGTGATAGAACTCGTTGAACTCAAAGGGTTTGAGAAAAAATTTCCTTGGCAATTATCCGGTGGCATGCAACAAAGAGCTTCAATTGCAAGGGCATTAGCGTTTGATGCTAATATTCTTTTAATGGATGAACCATTTGGTGCTCTAGATGAAATTGTAAGAGACAGGCTAAATGGAGAACTATTAAAGTTATGGGAAAGAACGAGTAAAACAATTTGTTTTGTCACACATTCAATTCCTGAAGCCGTTTATTTGTCAACTAAAATAGTTGTTATGTCTCCTCGCCCAGGCAGGATAACAGATGTGATCCAAAGTCCTTTACCTAAAGAAAGAACTTTGGAGATAAGAGACAGTAAAGAATTTATTCAGATTGCTCAGAGAGTTAGAGAAGGATTGAAATCTGGTCACCTTGATGAGGACCTATAGGCTTAATTGAATAAATTGATGAAAAGATTAATAATAAACAACAGTATACTTCCCATATTAACAATATTATTATTCATTGTAATAGTATGGTATTTAGCGGCAATACCAATGAATTCTGAAAAGGTTACAAGACAATTTAAAAACTTGTCTTTTACAGAACATGTTGAGAAGACATGGAATTTAAAGAAACCTAAACTGCCTACTCCTCATCAGATAGTAAATGAAATTATCAACACAACTTTTTATAAAAAAATCAGCTCTAAAAGATCCTTGGTTTATCACGGATGGATAACATTAAAAGCTACTTTAGCAGGGTTTATATTAGGTACTTTTTTAGGAATTATACTTGCATTAGGAATTGTTCATAATAGAGCAATGGATCTGAGCGTTATGCCGTGGGTAATTGCAAGTCAAACAGTTCCTATTTTAGCTATAGCACCGATGATTATTGTTGTTATGAATTCTGTTGGGGTGACCGGTTTGCTCCCAAAAGCAATAATATCAATGTATCTTTCTTTTTTCCCAGTAGTTGTGGGTATGGTGAAAGGTTTGAGATCTCCTGATCAAATGCAAATTGATCAGATGAGAACCTGGTCTGCTTCCCCAAATCAACTGTTGTGGCGATTAAGGTTTCCCTCCTCGTTACCATATCTTTTTGCTTCACTAAAGGTCGGCATAGCTGCTTCTTTAATCGGAGCGATAGTCGGAGAACTTCCTTCTGGGGCTATATCTGGTTTAGGCGCAAGAATGTTAGCCGGAACATACTATGGCCAAACGGTAATGATCTGGAGCGCTCTATTTGCAGCTGCATTTCTAGCTGCTTCACTAGTATTTTTCATTTCTTTTATTCAAAATTATACTCTTAGAAAGATGGCTATATTAAGATGAATATTTTTTTAGTATTGTTTTTTATAGTTTGGATCTTGGGTTGGTTGATAAATATAAGACTATCCCTGATAAAAAATGCTAAGTTTTTAAGATTTTTCATTCCTACGTTGTTTGGGTTTGTTATATTATTAATGTGGGAGTTTCTTGTACTAGGCTTAAATATAAACCCCGTTCTTCTGCCTCCACCCACAGCGATCGCTCTTAAATTCGCAGACTCACTAGATATATTGTGGATAGACTTTGTACAAACTTTGATTAAGGGTGCACTATCAGGTTATATTTTAGGGTGCGGGGCAGCCATATTAACTGCGATAGCCATAGACAAATTTAATTTCTTAAAAAGAGGTTTATTACCTTTTGGAAACTTTGTCTCTGCTCTTCCGATTGTAGGAATGGCTCCTATTTTTGTTATGTGGTTTGGGTTCGACTGGGAATCCAAGTGCGCGATAGTCGTAGTTATGGTCTTCTTCCCTATGCTTGTAAACAGCGTTCAAGGTCTAGAATTAGTTGATCATAGCCGACAAGACTTGATGAAAACGTATAATGCCTCATACACGCAGACGCTTTTCAAACTCCGCTTACCATCTGCTCTGCCCTTTATTTTTAATGGTCTAAAGATTTGTTCTACTCTTGCACTTATAGGTGCCATAGTTGCAGAATTTTTTGGTTCACCAATAAAGGGAATGGGATTCAGGATCTCATCTGAAGTGGGGAGGTTTGCTCTTGACATGGTTTGGGCAGAAATATTCGTAGCAGCTTTAGCAGGGTGTCTGTTCTACGGATTAATCTCACTTATCGAGAAACAGCTTACATTCTGGCATCCTAGCAATCAAAAATAAGAATTGCTAATAGTAAAAATTTGATTAACAATTAAAAAAAATGACTGAGAGGAAATAAATATGAATAAATTACTATCTGTTTTGGCTGCAATGACTGTACTGTGTGCGTCAGCTGTTTTTGCTGCCGATAAAGTTACCATCCAGCTCAAATGGGTTACCCAAGCTCAATTCGCTGGATATTATGTTGCCCAAGATAAAGGCTTCTATAAAGATGAAGGGTTAGATGTAACTATAAAGCCAGGAGGGCCAGACATTGCTCCTGCCCAAGTATTAGCAGGCGGAGGTGCTGATGTGATGGTAGATTGGATGCCCTCAGCACTCGCTGCAAGAGAAAAAGGCTTGCCGCTCGTTAATATTGCTCAACCATTCAAAAGTTCAGGAATGATGCTGACTTGCAGAAAAGATATGGGCGTAAATAGTACTTCAGACCTAAAAGGCAAAACTTTAGGAGTTTGGTTTTATGGAAACGAGTATCCTTTTTTAAGTTGGATGAGCCGGCTTGGATTAAAGACTGATGGAAGCTCAGATGGCGTTACAGTTCTTAAGCAGGGCTGGGGCGTTGAGCCTTTAACAGAAGGTCAAGCAGCCTGTGTATCAACGATGTCTTACAATGAATACTGGGTTGTGAGAGATGCAGGGTATTCTCCAGAGCAATTAACTGTTTTCAAGTATCAGACAGAAGGTGCTGCTACTCTTGAGGACGGATTATATGTTCATGAAAAGAACCTAAGTGATTCAGCATTTAAGGATAAAATGGTTAGATTTGTCAGAGCCTCTATGAAGGGATGGAAGCATGCAGAAGCAAATCCGAAAGAAGCAGCGATGATAATTCTAGAGAATGACGACGCTGGGGTTCAAACAGAGAAGCATCAGGTAAGAATGATGGGCGAGATCGCGAAGTTAACAGCCGGTTCTAACGGCTCACTTGATCCTGCTGATTATGAAAGAACGGTAAAGGTTCTTATGTCAGGAGCTTCTGATCCTGTTATTACTAAAAAGCCATCAGGTGCTTGGACTCATGAAATTACAGACGCTGCTTTGAAGTAGGTCTATTTATCTAAAAAGGAGGTGAGTTTTCACCTCCTTTTTTCTTCTTAAAGAATTTCTTGAAATTAATATGAATAAAAACATCTCTTCAGAAACATGGAAAAATCGAGCAAAGGGTGTGTTGCCAGGAGCAGGGTTTGGTAATTTTGATCCAAATATTAGCTTAAAAAAAGGGCACGGCTCAAGAGTATGGGATGAAGATGATAATGAGTATTTAGATTTCCTGATAGGTTCTGGCCCGATGATCCTAGGACATGGGAACAAAGAAGTTATAGAAGCTATAAAAGAGCAACTATCTGAGGGACTAACATTTTTTACCAACAACTCTAAAGGAATAGAGTTAGCAGAAGAAATATGTAAGGCAGTTCAATGCTCTGATATGGTAAGATTTGTTAGCTCAGGCGGTGAAGCAGATATGTATGCCATGCGCCTGGCAAGAGCATTTACTGGTAAAAATAAGATACTTAAATTCGAAGGCGGTTATCATGGGATGAGCGCAGACTCGCTAATGAGTTTAGCTCCAGAAAAACTAGTTAACTTTCCTATAGCTGTACCCGACTCTGCTGGCATACCAGAAGCTGTAAGAGACGATATTTTAGTGGCCCCTTTTAATGATATAGATTTCTTTTCACAAATAATGAGTGAGTATGGAAATGAAATCGCAGGAGTTATTGTGGAACCCTTACAAAGGATAATACCGCCTGAAAACGGGTTTTTGAAACATTTAAGGGGTGAAACATCAAAACACGGTTCATTACTAATTTTCGATGAAATAGTGACAGGGTTCAGACTCGCTTATGGTGGAGCACAGGAATTGTATGGGGTGACACCTGACCTTTGCACTTTAGGAAAGATAATTGGTGGAGGGTTACCTTTAGCTGCAATAGCAGGAAAAACTGACATAATGAATCATTTTGATAAAAATATTGTGGGAGCAGAAAAGTTTACTTTTCAAGTGGGTACTTTAAGTGGAAACCCTCTTGCATCAGTAGCCGGATTAAAAACGATGGAAATCCTAAGGAGAGAAGGATCTTATGAAAAAATAAGACAAAACGGAACAAGAATAATGAAAAGCTTGTCTGACTCTCTTAAGAGAAATAATATCGACTTTCAAATAGTTGGAGATCCAACTTTATTCGATGTTTTATTTACGGACCAATATGTTTTAAACTATAGAGATACCAAAAAAAATAACGCTAATATGGCTAAGGAATTTAATAGAGTTTTAAGAGACTGCGGTATTCTAAAAGCTGATGCCAAATTGTACACTCACCTAGCTATTACCGAAGAAGATTTACAATTAACAGACAGAGCATTCAACAAGGCTTCTGATGCTTTAGTGAATAAAATTTCCAATTGAGACAACTGTAATGATTGATTGTCAACGCGATCTTTTTGATATCCCAGAAGATGTAGCTTATTTAAACACTGCGTATATGTCCCCTTTAATGAACTCTGTGGTGGAAGCTATTGACAAGGGGAGCAGGCTTAAGGCAAGACCCTGGACATTAAAAATAGATCATTTTTATCAAGATGTTCATATAGCTAGATCATTATTTTCTGAACTTCTAAAAACTACTTCACAGAACGTTGCCATAATTCCCTCTGCCTCATATGGGTTACAAATAGCTGCTAACAATATAAAGATTGATAACGGCTCAAAAATTCTTGTTTTAGAAAATCAGTTTCCTTCTAATGTATACCCCTGGAGAAGAGCTGCTAAAATAAATAATGCACAAATAGTTACTATAACTATTCCTGAACAGGAGGCCGCCACTCAATATATTCTTGATCAAATGGATGAAACGGTCTCAGTGGTGGCAGTTCCGAATATATTATGGACTAATGGCTCACTTGTAGGTCTTAAAGAGATAAGCAGAAAATGTAGAGAAATGGATGCTGAACTAGTTTTAGATTTAACTCAATCTGCCGGCGCCTTTTATATTGATTTAACAGAAATCGATCCTGCCTTCGCAATAACTGCAAATTACAAGTGGATGCTCGGCCCCTACACTACTGGATTTCTATATGTGTCCTCAAGATATTTAGAGGGTACACCTCTGGAGGAAGGTTGGATACAAAGAAAGGATAGCAAAGACTTCGCTAATTTAGTCAATTATCAAGATTGTTATGAGGACGGAGCGATCAGATATGATATGGGACAGAGATCGAATTTTGCTCTGATTCCTGGTGTAGTAGCAGCGCTAAAACAAATAAAAAAGTGGGGAATAAAAAACATAGAATCTACACTTTATCATCAAAGTATTTCCGTTTCTGAAAAACTGAAAAAATTGGGTCTTACAGTTTCTGAACCCAAAAATAGAGGTCCGCATTTTATAGGAGCGAAATTACCAAAAGGTGCTCCAGAAAATATCTTGGAGGCGCTTAGCATAGAAAAAATATACCTGTCTGAAAGAGGAGGATCTCTCCGAATAACTCCACACCTATGGAACAATAATAACGATTTCGATAGACTTGAGACAGTACTATCAAAGTTGTTATAATTATCTATATTAGGAAAAATTTCTATTTTTCTGAAATTTGTTGAACGCACTTTGTATCATTATTTCTAGGAGAGTTAACATATTTGCTTACCTCATATGAAGATATTGCCTCAATTATTTTAGAGAAAATAACTTGCTTCTCTGAGAATAACCATTCCTTAATTTCTTCTGCATTCAATACCATTGGTTGTCTGTGATGTATATTTTTCAAACTGGCCTGTGCGTCTATTGTCACAATAGCTCCACCCGCATCATTATAAATAGCCGCAAAATAAAAAAGATCATTATTTAGATGAATGAATATGGGCTTACTCGAACCATCCTTTAATCTGACCCATTCATACCAACCGTCTGCCAAAAAAACACATTTTTTGTAATTTTTAAAGCTTGGCTTTACATCAAGGCTATCGTACTGCACATTGATCAAGTTAAATGGCTTTTTTGCCCAAAATGGTGAAAAAGACCAGTCTATAAAATCTAGTGTCTCATCTTCCTTTATAACCAAAGCCTGTTGTGAGGGGGCAATATTATAGGATGGATCAATGATTATATCATGAACTGATTTAACCTGTTCAAAATTTCTAAGTGTAAATCTTCCGCACATAATTTTTAAAAATAAGATAATATTGACGATATAATTAAAACAGCATATTAATTTTTTAGAATTTTTAAACCCAAAACTAAATGAAGAATCTACATGCTATTTTTTGGATGGTAATCACTACCATTCTGTTTGCTATTGTTACTGGAATGGTAAGACATCTGGGTACTGATTTGCCTGCGCCCGTTGCTGCTTTTGTCAGATATGTCGCTAGTACGATTTTTTTTCTCCCTCTTATATTTAAAATGTTTGTAACTCAAGCTGACCAAGAAAAAAATAAAATACATTTTGCTCGCGGTATATGCCATGGCTTGGGAGTTATAGGATGGTTTTTTGCTATGGCTACCATTCCAGTGTCCGAGGTTACCGTAATTGGTTACATGACCCCAGTTTTTGTGACAATTGCTGCTTTCTTTTTCCTTGGAGAGAGATTATCTAAAAAATTAATTTTGGCTTTGGCAGTTGGTTTTACTGGCATGTTTGTTATTGTAAACCCAAGTGGTACAGGAATAGAAATAGGCCAGTTAACTATGATTATCGCAACCATTTTTTTTGCAGGTTCTTATATTCTTGCAAAACAACTATCTTCTTCAAATTCTATAATAGAAGTTTTAACAGGCTTGAACTCTATTGTGACTTTAGTACTAGCTCCATTTGCTATCTTTTTCTGGCAAACTCCTTCTTTATATGAAACACTTTGGCTATCATTAGTTGCATTTTTTGCGACCTGTGGTCACTATACTATGACACTTGCGTTCAAACTGGCCCCAATTAGTGTAACTCAACCAGCAAATTACCTTCAATTGGTTTGGGCAACATTAATTGGTTTTATATTCTTTGGAGAACTTATAGATATTTGGTTCGTTTTAGGCTCCACGCTAATTATTTTATCTACAGCTTATATTTTAATATTTGCTAAGCAATTACCAGGAAAAGCAAACTAACTGTATTTTTACATTTTCTAAACTCTCGCTTTTAATTAGGTAATCTGTATAGTTTTCATATGACAAAAACCACTAATAATATTATTTATGAGGTAGAAGGTAGTTTAGCTCTCATAACTATAAACAGGCCTGAAAGAAAAAATGCCTTGGATAGTGAAACCCTTGAAATGTTAAATAAAGCTATGGATTTTGCAGAAGAAGACAATGAGATAAAGGCTATTATTATTTCTGGTAAGGGTAACACCTTTTCTTCAGGTTTTGATTTAAAAGATCAGCTTGAAAAATCTCCAAAAGGCAAAGAGTGGAAGGAGATTCTAGACTTAGATTTTAAAACTATAATGCGTTTTTGGCATAGTCCTAAACCAACAATAGCAGCTATTAGAGGAGCTTGTTTAGCTGGCGCATTTGAACTAGCGTTAGCTTGCGACATAACAATTGCGTCAAAAGATGCTTTTTTTGGTGAACCTGAATTAAGGTTTGGAGCTGGAATTGTAACAATGCTTTTACCTTGGGTCACCGGCATAAAAGCTGCCAAGGAGATTATTCTTTTAGGAAAAGATAATATTAAAGCTGAGGAAGCTCTTAGATTAGGCTTGGTAACTAGATTAACTGAAGAGAAATTTTTACTAAAAACAGCTAAAGAAATTGCCTTTAATTTGGCTGAAATAGATACTAATTTAGTAAGGGAAACAAAAAAGGCCATCAATCAAAGTTATGAAATTCAAGGTTTACTTAAATCTCTTCAAAATAGTTTGGAAATTGACTATCAAATTGAATCAAAGGGATCTCCTGATAAAAAGAGATTTATGGAGATAGCTCGAAATAAAGGAATGAAAGAAGCCTTAGTTTATCGAAATAGACGATTTAAACCGGATGCATAAGGCTGTAATATTTATTGTTTTCGCAGAGATGCTGGGAACCTCTTTATGGTTCAGTACTAACGGCGTTATTACCCAGATAAAAGAAATTTGGCTTTTGAGCGACAGCGGGATAGGAATAATTACAAATTCAGTTCAATTAGGATTTATATTTGGAACACTTCTTTTTGCAGTTACAGGGTTTGCCGATCGATACAAGCCATCAATAATTGTATCTTTATGTTGTTTAACTGGGGCGTTTGCAAACTTCCTTATAGTTATCGACAATATACCCTTTTTTATTGCCCTATTATTGAGGTTCATAGTGGGAATGTCGTTGGCGGGAATATATCCTGTTGGAATGAAACTAATAATAACTTGGGATCCCAAAAGAGCAGCAAATAGCCTTAGTTTACTCGTAGGTATGCTTGTTATGGGGTCTGCTCTCCCTTACCTAATTCGGGCAGTTGGAATTACCTTTGATTGGCAATATACTATAGGAGTAGCATCTATTCTGTGCATATTCTCTTCAGCAATCATCTTTATGCTTGGAGATGGCCCCTATCATAAACCTAAAAAAAATCAAAACTTCAATTTTATTTCCGATTTTGGAAAACTATTCAAAAATAAAAAATATGTTTCTTCAGCTCTCGGTTATTTTGGTCATATGTGGGAATTATACGCATTTTGGACATGTGTGCCTTTACTGTTAACTCTATCACTTCTCAAGACGACTTCCTTTAGTTTGGAATACACCGTCTCATTATTAAGCTTTTTTGTTATAGGCATTGGTTGCATGGGATGCATCGTCGGGGGCATTGTATCAAAGAACTATGGTAGCCCTTTTGTAGTATTTGTTTCTCTTTTTTTGAGTGGTTTAATTTGCCTGGTTTATCCTTTAATAGGAAATAATTACTTTTATTTTGATGTTTTTATTTTTCTATTTTGGGGTTTCTTTGTGATTTCTGACTCTCCTCACTTTTCTGCCATTTCTTCATCAGTCTGTCCTAAAGATTTAGTTGGGACGGCTCTAACATTGCAAAATTGTGTGGGTTTTTCAATAAGCATGATCACTATATATGTTACTACTTTTTTTTATGACTCAATCGGGAATTACATCGCCTGGATTCTTCTCCCAGGACCTGTACTGGGACTTGTATTCTTTATTAAAGAATTTGGAATTTTTGAAAAAAAGAAAATATAGATTTAACTATATTTATGTATCATTCTATTGGGATTGCCTGTCGAAAACAAAATCTGAGGAAGGGGTCTAGTGTTTTTAGTTTCTTCTCAAGTGTTGCCCTGGGTATAACCAGCAATGAAGACTTCTCACAGGCCTTGGCTGTAAAAAGCCTGGATTCCGACTCAAATATCGAGTTCCAAATACCAAAAACTTGCATAGACTTTATCTTTTGCTTTTGAACTTCAGTACCACTAGTTCCTTTTTGAAGCAGAAGAACTTCTCCTAGCGAAAGAATATAGCCATCACCAGCTTGTTCACCCTCATTAAAAATTATTTCATCTTTTTCAACAGTTTTAGATTGAAGAGCACTCTTAAGTTGATCAAAGGCATTTTGGTCCATGACTATTTTTCCAAAAAAATGCACGCATAGCTCATTTTTTCTTTTAAATGCATAAAAGTCAACAAAATTAACCTTACGTCAACTTATTAGCTCTTATAGTTTAACTTTTTTTCCAAAGGCTTCACGTAAAAATAAGCTGCACCCTCCAAAAATTATGAAAACCATTCCCAATGTAGATAATTTGTCAGGAACCTCTCCCAAAAACAAAAATCCGTTTATAACAGCTAGCACTAGAAGAATATATTCTACAGGTCCGTTACTTATTGGAGAGCCAATCTGATATGCATGAATTAAGGACACAATGCCCAAACAGCCAAAAACTGCCAGAACTACAATGATTATAAAAAAGTTAAAGTTTTCTAATTGGATTTCTCTTGTAACAAATTCCCACCCATCTAATTGATTATAATCAATAATACCACTTCTTATTACTAATAGAGTAATAAGCGTCAAAATAAAACTCACAAAATATTGTTGTAAAGCCTGTACAAAAGCATTTTCTTTATAAGAAGTGTAGTTTGAAATCACCATTGCTGATGCATATGCAAACGCAGTGAATAAGGGAGCTAAAAAAAACAACTCAAACCCTTGTTCGCTGTTAGGCTTAACAATCAAGACCACCCCAAGGAAACCGACAAAAATTACTATTAACCTAAATCCTCCAATAACTTCTTTCAAAAATATTTTAGATAGTATTGATATAAAAAATGGTGATACAAAGAAAAGCGCCGTAACAATAGCTAGGGGCATTTTTTCTAAACAAATAAAGAATATAAAAAAGCCAAAATGCATTAACACACATCGAAGTAACGCTAACTTGGGAAAGTAAGGATACAGTTGACCTTTATAATTCAAATATTTCAGAATTAAAAATGTCACAATAACTCCTACAGACCCTCTTGTTAGAAAGATTTGCAGAATGGAGGTATCTTGCGAAATCAGCTTAACGCTCAAGTCATGAAAGCTATATATGGTCATTCCTAAGATTATATAGAAAATGCCTAACTGATTTTTATTAAAAATCATCTTTTCTAACCCTTCTTGTCAAGCATCATTACCCACAGAAATTTAAACAAATGTTAAAGCCTATCTAAATAAGCCTTATTAGATAGAGAAACGCCTATAAATCAATTCAAGCGAAAGGTAGCACTGAAAGATACGGTATTACCTGACGTATTTGATATACTCGTATTCGTGTCGTTCAGATTTCTCAGACTGTTAGCTTGATCTATCTTGTATATATCCTTTTTGTTCTCAATGCATAATTTATATACATTTGACCCTTTTTTGAAGCCAGCTCTCTGACATTCATTCGCGAACCTTTCACTTAATATTGAACCAGTCATGCAACTACCCAAAAATATAGAAGATAGAGATAAGAACCAGATCTTCCTTAAAATCATTTTTCCTCCTCAAATATTATTTCTTTGTACAAAAAAAACCCATCCATTTTTCAATAGCATTTGTTAACCCTTTGTCTTCACCATTAGTCTGTTTTCTCACTACAAAACCAACTTTGTTCAAAATATCTAAAACTTCTTCTTTCGAATAATAGCTATAATATCTTCCTAATGAGTCTCTATTTTCTCCGGTTCCATATTTAAGACTAAAGAAAAATACTCCATTTTGTTTTAGTGCGATAAATAATTTATTTAGATTTTCAGGAAAATATTTTTTTTCGGTATGAAGAAGACTAAAATTAGCCCAAATTCCTCCAAAAAACTTAACCTCATCAATCTGATCAAAAGTGCGTTGCGTAGCATTCACTTGGAATTCTGTTCTGGCTACCCTGACCATCTCTAATGAAGCATCGATTGGGTAGACAACATGGCCAAGTGATTGCAGTTTTGATGATACTTGTCCAATACCGCAACCAGCATCCAAAACAACTGCTTTACTTTTAAGCATTTTCAAAAACAGTTCGACATTTTTGTCTAAATTTGTAGTAACAACTAGTTTTTTATATCGTTCTATATTTTTATTATAAACTGATATCGTTTGTTGATCTTCTGTCATACTGCTCCGGGAACTAATTTCACAAATTTATTTGAAGACTCTTCATTACCCCAAAGCGCACCATTTTTCATATCAAACCACCAACCATGTACTCTTAGTTTTTTACTTTTAATAGCAGTTTTAATCCAAGGGAATGTTTTAAGGTTCATAACAGAGTTTAATATTGCCTTTCTTTCCGCCTCATGTTGTGAGCTACCCGGCCAATCATCAAAATTGATTTCTGTCAGGGCAGGTTTTGCTATATCAACCCATTTATTAATAAAATCCCTATCACCATCCTTTTTCTCTGTATTATGCTCATTTTTATTTTCATTTATTACTCTTTTACATAATGCGGAGATTCCTCCGCAGAACGCATGCCCTAAAACTACAATGTCTGAAACAGCTAAATCCTTAACACCAAATTCAAGTGCCGCACTCACTCCATGAAATTGATCATCTGACCTGTAAGGAGGTATTAGATTAGCCACATTTCTGATAACAAATAGATCACCTGGCTTTAACCCAAACAGTATTGCAGGGTCAACGCGAGAATCCGAGCAACACACAACCATAATTTTCGGAGACTGTCCTTTTCGCACAAGTTTTTGGAACAAAACTGAATTTTCAGAAAAATATTCTTTCCTAAAATTCTCGAATCCATCTAATAGAGTTTTAACCATTTATTAAACATGCTCCCATGGAAATCAAAAGCAAATGCTTATTTTATATAAAATAATTAGATATCAGCCAATTAAAAAAATTTATATATATTATAATTTAGAATTTGACAAAATGAACCTTTCCGATAGACCTTCTGTTAAATATTTGCAGGGCATTTTTTCATGATCAAATCAAACTTAAAAGCAGTCTCTTTTATTTTCATATTTATTCTCATAATCGAAAATTCAGTTGCAACATCTAAAAAAGCATTTGCGCAGAGTGAACAAATAAAAATTACTAACCCATTTATTAATGTTATCGGAAAAAATGCTAAGTCTGCCGCTGGCTATATGGTGTTAGAAAATTTAAGTGGTCAAAAAATTACACTATTGGAAGCAGTTAGTGACTTTGGTTCTACCATGTTACACACGTCTGAGGAAAAAGATGGGGTAGTTTCAATGATACATTTGGACCAAATTGATATAGATAAGGGTGATAAGGTAAATTTCATACCAGGAGGGCTACATATAATGTTTGTTGGTATTGATAGAGACCTTAGGGTAGATTCAACAAAAGATATTCTATTAAAATTCAGAAATTCAGAAAAAACCTTTACCAAAACTGTTTCTTTTGCAGTGAAGGCAAAATAGATGCTAAACGAGAAAAGGGTATTATTACCTCTGTTATTTATTGCTTTCATTGTTGTGGTTGGCTCGTTCTCCTATAATTTTTACTGGATTATTTCTAGTGACGGGAGTTGTGAAACTAAAACAAGGTTCGCCAAAGACCTAGGCGGAGAGATTCATTTATTGGATCAGAATAATAGAAGAGTAAAGCTTTCAACCCAACAAGCTGATATTTCACTAATTTATTTTGGGTATAGCTTCTGTCCCGATATATGTCCCTATGATTTGGAACGAAATGCTTACGCTAAAGATATAATGGATAAGCTAGGAAAAAAAATAAATTTAGTTTTTGTCACACTAGATCCAAAAAGAGATACTAGCGAGAGACTTAAAGAGTTTTCAGAATATATTCATGAAGATTTGATTTCACTTACTGGGTCAGAAGAAGAAATTGAAAAGATAAAAGACTTGTATAAGGTATATGGAAAATCAAATAAAAAAGATCTTGCTGACAATACTTATTTACTAGATCACTCAACCTACACCTATTTAACTGATCGAAATGGAAAAGTGCTTACATTTTTTAATAGAAGAGCAACACCGGAAACAATTTCTGAAAAAATGTTATGTTTTTTGTAAATCAGTTGGTATAAATCAATTGATGATTGTAAAAGAATTTACAAAAATTAGCCTAAGAAGGAATATTGAAAGGAAATAAATCAAATGGCTCTTCACTGCCCTGGATGGATTTTGTGTATTTTCTGTGCCAATGCTGCGAGAGAAACCTTAGTTTACTCAGCTCCTATCAATACAATCGTTAAGAAATATTCAGGCGCTATAGCCGAGAATTACAGTGAAATCTCATCCGAATTTGTCCAGCTGTGTGCAGAGAAAATGTTAGCCTCATTAGTTGAAGTAGATGCTGGCAGTGCTGCTGAAGAGATTATTAGAGGGTATATTTATCAAAAGGTAAAGACCAAAGATGATGGCTCAGCCAGGAAACTAACTGGTATGTTTTCCTCTGAATTCAAGGGAGAGAGATCTCCTACTGGTACCGAGAAGTATGTCGTTACGAATTTTAGAGCCTTTCTTTTCTCCATGAGATCGGGAGTGAAGGGTTTAGCTCCTCCCGGATGGCAGGTAGATCAAGTTCCTGATCTAGACTGGGTTCAAGAAGTTATGATGAGAAAAGTATCCGTTATGGATATTTGAAACTTTTTGCTCTTTTATAATTCTACCCCTACAGCCTTACTTTCTTTGTCAATCAGTTCACTGGGGAACCCTTCAGCCCTCAAATTTTCTTTGCAAGCATCTTCGAGGCGCTTCACAATTTTAGTTGACCAAGATTTGTCTCCAAAAATATCTCTACCCTCCTTAAAGATTTCAGTTATTAATGGTGAAAGGTCAGCCTTTATGCCTAATCTCTCAACTAGATTTTGAAATAATCCAACATCTTTACAAACTAGGTCCATAGTAAAGTTAACATTATAGCTTCCACTTAAGATTACTTGACTTTCAGTCTCATGAACAAAACTATTACCCGAACTTGCCTGTATTCCTTTAAATGCTTTGCCAAGATCCAAACCAGACCTTTTGCAAACCATTAGCGCCTCACCTATGGCAACTAAGTGAGTTGATGCCAAAAAGTTTGTTACAACTTTCAATACGGATGCTTTACCAATTTCCCCAACATGAATTATTTTGCGACCAATAATTTTTAAAATAGGGAGAGCAACTTCAAAAGCATCCCTATCACCCCCTACTAAAATTGAAATATTACCGGTCGAAGCTCTATGACAGCCTCCAGAAACCGGTGCTTCTACTACCTTTGCACCTCTTCCCTTAGCTAGTCTACCTAATCTGATTACCTCCTCACTATCAGTAGTACTCATTTCAATCCACAGTTTCTCAGGCCCCAGTCCTTTGAGAAGGCCATCGCTTCCTTCTAAGACAATTGAAACCGCCTGGGGACTTGGTAAACAAGTGATACATATATCAGCAGATTCAGCCACTCTTTGGGGGGAGTCCATCCAAACAGCTCCCTTTTCTTCCAACTCTTTCCCTAAATCTCTTTTTAAATCATATATGAATGTTTCAACATTAGACATTACCAGATTATTTGCTAATCTATATCCAAGATTTCCAAGACCAATAAATCCAACACGCATTGAATGTCTCCTTTTGTTAATTAACTGCATTTGAATCTTATATCAACATTAACTGAAACTCTATTTTTTGAAACTAAGCCGAATCGCTTTTTAATTAAACTTAATTAGTGGTTGCTAAAATATTTTTAAGACTAACCATTAGATTTTTGAGTTTGTTTAATTAAAAATTAAACGAAAAGAATTAAATAAAATAGGCTTTTTCCATTAACTGGATACTACTCCACCAAATCTATTACAAAGATTTGGTTTTTTTTATTTTGGATGTTAGACTTAGTCTTGCTCAAAATACTAGAACTTAAATAAAAATAGGAAAAACGAGTGTCTAATTTTTGTCCAGATTGGATATTAAGTGTTGCCCTAGGAATAGTGGTTGGAGACGCTCTTATGGGTACAACTTCTATTTTAGCAAATTCTCAGAAATTTAGTGACGGCTTATCAAAACACTATGAGGAAATTACAAAAGATTTTATTAGTGATACAGCAAATGATATAATAGCGGAACTAAATGATATAGGTATTGATGAATTCACTCCCAGATTCGTAAAGTCGTTTGTTTTTAACAAAATTAAGTTCAAAGACAATGGCGGCAGTAGGAGATTCAATGTTTTTTACAACCAATTTAAAGGGGAGAAATCCCCTTCAAATTCTAGGAAATTAGTGAGTTCGTTTAAAGCTTTTGTTTTTAGATGTAGAGCTCAAAAAGTTTCTTTGGCACCTAAAAATTGGAATATACACCAGGAAGAGCAACTTGATTGGCTTTTAAACTTGGTCCAGCAAGACCCCCCAAAATTATCTGCTTAATCAAAAGTCTGTTTATATTTAAGATTTTAAACGCTCTCTGTAGGCTATAAAAGTTCCTCCTATTACAATTATTGCAGAACCTATAAAACTCACCAAATCTGGAAAATTTTTATAGATGAGAAAATCTAGTATCATCACAAATATTAATGTTGAATAAAAAAATGGAGCTATAAATGTCGTTTCTGATGTTCTCATTGCATTTAAAAAGAAAAATTGACCAAGCAAAAAACATAAACCTACGCTAACTAAAAAAAATACTTGTACCAAGTCAGGTAACTGAAAAACGAAAATAACTGGAATAGTACCTATAATTGTTGCCATCAAATTATTAATAAAGAGAATCTGGGGGAAGCTTTCACGACCTGATAATATTTTTATGCAAATTATTTCCAAACCCATGATAATGGCTCCCAGCAAGCAGAGGGCTGCAACAGGGTTAAAACCTAGATTACTGGTGGGTCTTATCAAAAGAATTGCTCCCGAAAATGTGATCAAAGTAGCAAATCCTCTATAAACACCAACTTTTTCATTCAAGATAAAAACAGCCAACAGCATTGCAAAAATTGGATTTAAGAATGTAATGGCAGTTGCATCTGATACTGGTATAAATAAAACAGCTGTAAATAATATCGAAACCCCAGCCCATCCACAAGAGGACCTTATAAAGTGAATTCTTAGATTATCACTACTTATTGGCTTACTTTGGATAAGAATAAAAACTGAAATAAATATTAGAGCAAAAAAAAATCTTGCATGAGCAACTTGTAAAGGGTGAAGTGCATTGGTTGAATTCATAAGCCCTAGAATTTTTGAACAAATAGTTCCAGCGGCAAAAAACATGCACGATGTAATCATATATAATATAGACAATTTGGAATTCACATCAATTTACCAATTCAACCTTTGCTACCAATAATTACAAACTTTCAATGAAAAATGTAATAAACTATTAGAATCTGTTCTTATTTATAGTAGAGTTTAATTGGTTAGTGGTTTAGAAAAAATAGGAGGAAACATATGCCAAAATTAATAATTAATAGAAGAGAATTTGCAGTTGGCGGTGCTGCTTTAATAACAGCTATGAGCTCACTGCCTGTATTCGCCAGCGGTAAACTTAAAGTAGCTGGTATTTACACTGTACCGACACAACAAAAATGGGTAGCAAGATTACACCTAGCTCTCGATGCAGCTGCTAAGCGTGGTGAAATTGATTATGTTTATTCAGAAAGCACTGCTAACACTGACTATGTAAGAGTCATGCGAGAATATTGCGATAGTGGCGTGAATATGATTGTCGGAGAAGCCTTTGGTATTAGTAAAGAAGCTAGAAAAGTTGCAGACGACTATCCAGAAATTTCTTTTTTGATGGGAGATCCTTTTAAGCCTCATGGAAATAACTTTTCAGTGTTCGATAATTATATACACGAACCATGCTATCTTATGGGAATAATTGCAGGGCATATGACAAAAGCAAAGAAAATTGGTATGGTGGGAGGATTTGCTATCGGGGAAGTAAATCGTCTGTTTCATGCATTTATGAACGGCGCAAAATCTGTTAAGCCCGATATTGGATTCAAAGTAACTTTCATTGGCTCTTGGTATGATCCTCCTAAAGCAAAAGAGGCAGCTTTTGCTCAGATTGAAGCAGGTTGTGATATTTTATATGCCGAAAGAGCTGGTGTGGTAGATGCTTGCAGAGAAAAAGGTATACTAGCCTTTGGAAACGTTAACGATATGAACAAAGAAGAAAACGGTACAAATGTAGTTGTAGTCTCTGCATTGTGGCATATGGAAGAAGCAATAAATCATGCTATTGCTAAAGTTAAAGCTGGAAATTTTGCTGCTGAAGAATATCACGATTGGACAATGATGGCTAAGGGCGGAGCAACTCTTTCTCCATACTATGAGTTTGAGAGCAAAATACCTTCATCTGTAAAAGATCAAGTTGCGACTTTGGCTGAAAATATTAAAAAAGGAAAGTTCACGGTTGAAATAATCGATAGTGAACCAAAGTCTACTTTCTAAAAACTTTTGTCACTCCCGTTTTCAATAACGGGAGTGACCAAAAATATATGGAAAATCTCCTAAAAGTAGAAAAAATAACCAAAAAATTTGGCAATTTCTTTGCAAATCATGAGATAAATTTTGAGGTTAGAAAAGGTGAAGTCCTAGCGATTCTAGGCGAGAATGGGGCTGGCAAAACCACTCTTATGAATATCCTATTCGGTCATTACACTCCCGACTCCGGAAATGTAATTTTTGAAGGACATAAAATAGACTTTGGAAACACCAATAGCGCCATTAAACTTGGCATTGGAATGGTGCATCAGCATTTTACTTTGGCAGAGAATCTTACCGTTTTAGAAAATATAATGATCGGGAAACAATCTATATTTTCACTTTCACTTCCAAAGAAAGATGCAAGGAAAAAATTACTAAGATTATCAGAAAAATATGGTTTGCCAATTAATCCAGACTCAATGGTAACAGACTTATCTGTTAGTGAAAAACAAAGATTAGAAATTTTGAAAACTTTGTTTTTAGACTGTAAATTATTGATCTTGGATGAACCTACTGCAGCTCTAACACCACAGGAAACTGAAGCTTTGTTTGCTACAGTCCGAGAAATGGTTGAGCTGGGGTTATCTGTGATTTTGATATCCCATAAATTGAATGAGATTCTTAGAGTGAGTGACAGAATTATTGTTCTGCGAGATGGAGCTCTAGTAGGTGAGGTAAACACGAATTCAGCTGTGAGGAGTGAAATAGCTGAAATGATAGTTGGTAAAAAAATAGAGTATCCCAAAAAACAAGACGTGAAGCGCAAATCACAATATTTACAGCTAACAGATATATCTTATAAAAGTTTAAGTTTTCCTGCCGTACAGAATATAAATCTCACTTTGTCAGGTGGACAAATTCTTGGTATTGCTGGAGTAGCCGGGAATGGTCAGACAACTTTAGCAAAGTTACTCTCTGGTCATTTAAAACCTTCTAGTGGAGAAGTACTTTTTTACGAAAACAAAAAGGTAAATACATCCCCAAAGTCGTTTATGAATTTGGGATTAGCTTATATTCCAGAGGATCGCAATAGTGATGGTCTTGTAGGGGAAATGGAAATTTGGGAAAATGTAATTATGACGGAAATTGATACCCCATATTTTCGAAATAAATTTGGCTGGATAAACAAATCAAAATCATTTGAAAGAGCTACAAATCTTTGCAATTTATATGACGTTAGAATGCAATCTATAAGACAACCTTGCAGATTACTTTCCGGTGGTAATGTCCAAAAACTGTTGTTAGGCCGATGGCTTATGAGATCCCCAAAAATAATAATTGCATGTCAACCTACTCGAGGCTTAGATGAGGGCGCTATAGCTTCCATACAAAAGTTACTTCTACAAGCAAGAGCAAAAGGATCCGGTATTGTATTAATTTCGGAAGACTTGGATGAATTGCTTTCAATATCTGATGACGTTGCTGTAATGTACAAAGGCGCCTTGTCCGAACCCATTAATACTGAACAGACAGATAAACTATCAATTGGTCTCATGATGGCAGGAGAAGGTTTCTAATGGTAACTTTTAGACTTGAGGAAAGGGAAAGGACTTCTTATCCGCTAGCTCTAATTTCTCCCTTAATCGCAGTGTTTATATCACTTGTTTTAGCAGGGTTATTAATTATTTTAGCTGGAGCAAACCCTGTCCAGTCCTATTACGAATTAATGAAAGGAGCTTTTGGGTCAAAAAATGCATTTGCAGAGACTCTGGCTAGGGCCACTCCCATTATACTAACAGGCCTCGCCGCTTCAATAGCGTTTAGAGCTAAATTCTGGAATATTGGTGCAGAGGGTCAATTGTACTTTGGCGCTTTAGCCACAACAATGTTTGGAACGGGTCTAATAGTCCTACCCAGCATACTTATGATACCATTTTTGTTCATTATGGGAGCTCTAGCTGGCGGCCTTCTATTGTTACCGTTAGTTCTGCTTAAACTTTATTATAAGGTCGATGAGGTAGTCACCACTCTTCTTTTAAATTTTGTAGTGGTACTTTTAGTAAGCTATCTCCTGGAAGGTCCTTGGAAAGATCCGATGTCTCTTGGATGGCCTCAAGGTAAATCAGTAGTAGACTCAGGTATTTTACCTCAGATATTAGCAAAAACCCGCCTTCACTTGGGTTTTGTCATAGCCGTTTTTACAGCCTTATCGATTTGGTTAATTATGAATAAAACTATTATTGGATATCAAATAAAATCGGTAGGTTCTAATGCCTCAGCTGCGTCTCACTCAGGGCTACCTATTTTTAAGACGACTTTGATTGTAGCGCTTTTCAGTGGTGGAATGGCTGGTATGGCTGGAGTAACTGAGACAGCAGGATTGAAAGGTTATCTGACTTTGGATCTGTCACCTGGGTTTGGTTATGCTGGCATTGCGGTAGCAATGTTAGCCAACCTTAATCCATTAGGTGTTATATTTTCTGGTATATTTTTAGCATCAATATATGTGGGAGCTGATGCCATGAGCAGAGCAATGAATGTTCCTACCTATTTAGCAGATGTAATTGTTGGACTAACAGTTCTTAGTATTCTTCTAAGTTTGATATTCATCAACTTTAAAATTAAATTCATAGGTAACCGTGATAATGATTGAATTTTTTGAAATATTTCTGACCGCAGGTTTTTGGGCAGCAACTATTAGGATAGCTTGCCCACTTATTCTGGCAACCTTGGGAGAAGTTCTGTGCGAAAGAGCAGGAGTATTAAACCTTGGAATAGAGGGAATAATGTCAATAGGAGCAATGGTTGGCTGGATGACTGTATTTCTGGGTGCAGATCTTTATACTGGCATATTAGCTGCACTAATCATTGGTGGAGTATTTGGTCTCATGCACGCGATCTTTACTGTATACCTAGGAGCTTCACAGCATGTAACTGGCATCGGAATTACTATGTTAGCGTCTTCGCTAGGTTTTTTTATCTTCAAATTAATACTCCCGGCTTCTACTACACCACCAAAAATTAAACCTTTTCAACCAATAGACATACCCTTCCTGTCAGATTTACCATTTTTTGGTCAAGCTCTATTTCAGCACACTCCCTTTACCTATTTAGCAATTGTTGCAGTTATATTTGCTTTCTGGTTGATGAATTCCACACCACTTGGACTTTCCATTAAAATGGCGGGTGAAAACCCTATGGCCCTAGAGGCTCAGGGAATTGATGTCTTTCTAGTAAGAACAATAGCTGTTGTTCTAGGTAGTGCCTTTATGGCAGTAGGTGGGGCTTACTTAACACTTTCAGCATTTGATGCTTTTTATTTTGGGATGATAAACGGTAGAGGTTGGATAGCTATCGCATTGGTAATATTTGCCTCTTGGAAGCCAGAGCGCGCTTTGTTAGGGGCGTTGCTTTTTGCAGGACTTGATGCGTATCAAGTTCGTGCTCAGCAACTCGCAGGAGCAGTAATTCCTTATCAATTCTTCTTGATGATGCCCTTTGTATTAAGCATTATAGCTATGATTATTGCTGCAAAAAGAACTAGATATCCCAAGGCACTTCTTGTCCCATTTAGGCGCGGCGAAAGACATTAATTATTGATGAGGTGATTTATGGCTAATCTACTAATTAAGAATTGTCTAATGGCTGATGGTCAGTCCTCCGACATTCTTATTAAAAATGGTATAATAAAAGATATTTCAAAAAACATATCAGCTACTGATACGCCTAAAATTGATGCTAATCACCATTTTGTTACTCCTCCTTTCGTTGATAGTCATTTTCATATGGATGCAACATTGAGTTATGGTCTTCCCAGAGTTAACGAAAGCGGCACACTTCTGGAAGGAATAGCTTTGTGGGGGGAGTTAAAACCAAAACTAACAGTTGATGCCATTAAAGATAGAGCCCGGCGTTTTTGTAAATGGGCTATTGCTAGAGGAACTTTAGCTATTAGAAGTCATGTGGATGTATCCGGAGATAACTTGCTTGGCGTAGAAGCCCTTATAGACATACGAGAGGAAATGAAGGAATTTATTGATATACAGCTTGTAGCTTTCCCTCAAGATGGTTTATTGAGAGCAAACTGTTTAGAGAATCTAGTTTCTGCTTTAGATATGGGGGTCGATGTTGTTGGTGGAATACCTCATTTTGAACGAACCATGGCAGATGGGGCTGAATCGATTAAAATTCTGTGCGAAATTGCTGAAAAAAGAGGTTTGCTAGTAGATCTACATTGCGACGAAACAGATGACCCTATTTCTAGACATGTTGAAACACTTGCATACGAAACATTGAGACTGGGACTGAATGGGAGAGTAGCTGGGTCTCACCTGACTTCTATGCACTCTTTTGATAATTACTATTTTACAAAACTTATTTCTCTACTGGTTGAAGCTGATTTGCATATTATAGCAAACCCATTAATAAATATTACAATTCAAGGCCGCCAAGATGCTTACCCTAAAAGAAGAGGTTTAACGAGAATTCCCGAGCAAATTAATGCAGGCCTCAAAGTCGCATTCGGCCATGACTGTGTAATGGACCCATGGTATCCACTAGGCTCACATGATATGCTTGAAGTTGCTCATATGGCCCTGCATTGTTGCCATTTAACTGGAGTCGAGCAGATGAGATCTTGCTATGAATCGGTAACAACAAAAGCAGCTGAAATTTTGCATTTAGAAAAATATGGCATTTATCCTGGGGCTAAGGGCGATTTGGTGATTTTACAATGTAAGGATCCAATTGAAGCGTTAAGGCTGAAACCAGCCAGACTCTTTGTAATAAGAAAGGGTAAGATAATTAGCTCTACTCCTCCTGTAGAATACAAACTTTTCATGGGAGAAACGATTGAAAAGGAAGACCTTTTATTCAAAAATTCTTCTTAATCTAATTTATGGGCTTTCATTTACTTTTAGAGATTTGGACTTATAAGAAATTTTCTGTTTTCTTTGCAGCGGGTTGGTTTACTAGTGTAGCCAGATGGTTTGAAGTTCTTATTTTTTCAGTTATTGCTTGGAACCTGACTGAAGATGCGAGTATGGCTGCATTCCTAGTTATGCTGAGATTGGTAGCAGTAGCTATAACCGGAGTTTTCTTTAGTGTAACTGGTGCATTTTTTCCAAGAAAACTTGTTTTGGTGATCACTACTTTTTTATGTGCTTTTACTTGTTTATCAATCTTTTTATTATCTACTTTTGGAGTAGAGCTCAATCTTATTTCAATAGGACTAATTTCATTCATAAGCGGTGCTATGTGGAGTGTAGACTTCTCCTTTAGAAGACCCATGCTTGCAGACACACTTCCCGATCATATGATATCCACTGGTGTTTCCGTTGACGTCTTGTCAACTCATGCAACTCGAATATTTGGACCTTTATTTGGTGGAATATTTTTGGCATACCTAGATGACAGCTACATTACCTTTTTTCTATTCTGTTTATATTTATTATCTCTTCTTTGCGTGGTAACTCAGAGAGATTCAACTACATTCACGAAACAAGAAGGAAATTTCTTTAATGCGTTTATACGAGTTCTCTCTGAAACTAGAAAAAACTTAAATCTACTTACTGTTATTTTACTTACTTTCATATTTAATATTTTCTCGTTGCCTTTTATAGCATTGATAAGTATTTTACTCATTGAAAAATTTCAATTAAAAGCCCTTGAAATAGGTACTTTTACATCCCTGGAAGGATTGGGAGCTCTTATAGGAGGCTTACTAATAGCAGCTTTTCCTCCAAACAATAAGCGTATCATGTTTACAATTTTTCTTGCAATAATTCTTATATCTATGATCAGCTCTGCGCTCACAAATAATTTAATTTTTTACTTGGCCTGTATTATTGTCTTTGGTTTTTCAGCAGCTTGCTATTCTGCTCTTCAAAGCACAATTATTTATCTTTATTCTTCCCCTGAACTGCGTTCACCAACTTTTAGTCTCTTGACGATTGCTATAGGAAGTGGTGCGCTTGGTTCGTTAAATATCTTTATAATGTCAAAAACACTAATGACCGAGAAAATAACAATAATTATTGGTATTGAAGGACTCCTGCTTTTGAGTTTTGTTTTGTTTGCTATTTCTTTTTTAGGCTATGCAACAAAAAAACCTGAGAGAAAATGATTATAATTTCTCAACATCCTATGGTTTTCAAAGAACGGATCTTTCTCAAAACTATTTAATAAAATAATAATTTGTGCTATATGCTAAAACTATAATGAGTGAAGAAACATATTCAAAATACACACCCTCAGGACTTGTGGAAATTAAGTCTAGAACATGGCCTAATAATACCATTAAAAAGGCCCCAATTTGGTGTAGTGTTGATTTGCGAGACGGCAACCAAGCCCTTATTGAACCTATGGATACTTCAAGAAAACTTAGGATGTTTAAGGCTCTTGTTGGCATGGGATTTAAAGAAATAGAAATTGGTTTCCCTTCCGCATCAGAAACAGATTTCCAGTTTTGCAGATACCTTATTGATAATAACCTAATTCCTGAAGATGTAACTGTACAGGTCCTAACTCAAGCTCGAGAACATTTGATTGATAAGACATTTGAAGCTTTGTCAGGATGCAAGTCCGCAATATTACACCTTTATAACTCAGTTTCAACATTGCAAAGAAGAGTCGTATTTAATCAGGATAGAGAAGGTGTAAAGAAAATAGCACTTGATGGTGCTGAGATGGTTTTTGATAGACTAAACAAATTACAAGAAACAAAACTCCAACTACAGTATTCACCGGAAAGTTTTACAGGAACTGAGTTAGATTATGCTTTGGATGTTTGTGAAACAGTTCTTGACTGTTGGAAGGCTTCTAAGTCCAACAAAGTAATTATAAACCTTCCTGCCACAGTGGAGATGTCTACGCCTAATATATATGCAGATCAGATTGAATGGATGCTACAAAACTTCTCTGATAGAGACCGTATCATTTTATCTCTTCATCCCCATAATGATAGAGGAACTGGAGTAGCCGCCACCGAGTTAGCTTTAATGGCTGGAGCAGATCGTGTTGAAGGAACTCTTTTTGGAAATGGAGAAAGAACAGGTAACGTAGATATTGTTACTTTGGGTCTCAATATGTTTACTCAAGGGATAGATCCAAATTTAGATTTTTCTGATATTAATAAGCTGATAGAAACTGCAGAATTTTGTAATCAACTCCCAGTACATCAGAGACATCCATATGCTGGCTCTTTGGTTCATACCGCATTTTCCGGAAGCCACCAAGACGCCATCAGAAAGGGTATGGATGCTATAAAGAAATCCAATGAAGATAAATGGGAAGTACCTTACCTACCTATTGACCCCGGAGACATAGGGAGAACATACGAAGCTATAATAAGAGTGAACTCTCAATCAGGTAAGGCTGGATCAGCTTGGCTTTTGGAACAAGATCACAATATTAGCATTCCCAGAGGAGCTCAGATACAATTTAGTCAGGCTGTACAAAGTGTAGCTGACAATACAGGTAAAGAGATAACATCTGAGATTATCTGGGAAATATTTCAGAACGAGTTTCTGTCAAAAGGTAAATTTGAGCTGCACAAGTTTAAAAGTAAAAAGCTTTCAAAGCAGGGAAATAAGGAGCTTGTAGAAGCAACTGTCGAACATGAAGGTAAAAAAACAAAAATATCAGCAACTGGAAATGGGCCAATAAGCGCTTTTGTAAACGCAATAAAGGACGAATTTGATTTAACTTTTCGATTAACTGACTTTGGTCAAAATACGAGAAGTTCCGGTTCTTCAGCAGAAGCTGCAGCGTTTATTGAGATAAAAGTGCCTGATGAGAATGGAGTGAGTGTATACGGTGTTGGAATTGATACCTCTATAACGCTAGCTCCAATAAAAGCAGTGATTAGTGCAATCAATAGAATGCAAAAAAATAGAGTTTAAAATGTTTATAGCAATGAACCGATTTAAAATTATCCTCGGTGAAGAGACTGCCTTTGAAGAAATATGGAAAAATAGAGAGACCCATCTGGATAAGGTTAAAGGTTTTAAAGAGTTTAATTTAGTTAAAGGTGAAAAAACAGAAGAGTATACCTTATACGCTTCGCACACAATATGGGACACGAGAGAGGACTTTGTAAATTGGACTAAATCTGAGGAATTTAGATTAGCCCATAAAGGTGCTGGAGGAAATAAATCTGTTTACCTTGAACATCCCAAATTCGAGGGGTTTGAAAAAGTTCTCTAAAAAAACGCGAGCTAAGCTTTTAACACAAAGATGCCCGCCTATACTATTTATTGCATAATAGAGAAGTTTCTTACATTATCTTTTGATGAAAAATTTTTTTCTTGCAATTTATATATCTTTCTTTCTGTTTACAACAGCATCCGTGAGTTGGGCAGAGCCAAGTTTTTTCATTCAAACTTTAACAAATAATTTTATTGATTGGTTTTTTGGCAAGGTAGATGGATACATAACCAATGAAACTTCTGAAGAAGGAATGGAACAGGAGAAAGAAGCATCAACTGAGAAAGACCAACCTGAGACTGAACGAATTTCTGAAAAAAATTTAGTCATGAGAAATGATTTATATTATAAGAAATTTACAAACCTACCCTTCTCTGGCCTCGTTGAATCGTATCACGAAAATGGTCAATTGAAAACGATAGGGCAGATAATAAATGGTAAAAAAAATGCCCTTTGGGAGAAGTATTACTCAAATGGAAGACAGAAATCTATAGGCCACTATAGAATGGGGATAAAGGAAGGTTCGTGGAAATATTATTTTTTGAACTCAAACTTAAAAGAGGAAGAATTCTATAAAAATGGTGAAAAACACGGCCTTTGGAAAACGTTTGATCCTCAAGGATCACTCTTAAAAACAGAGTCATATAAACTTGGAGAATTGCTAATTACCACTTTCAACTGAGTGGTATTAAGAGATGATTTTAAAATAATGACAATAAATGACTGCGAAATAAATGAATTCGATTTATACAATCTCCCTGAAGATTTTATAGATAACAGTTATGAATATTACAATGCGTTAAGAGAGAAAGATCCAGTACACCAAAATCCTGATGGTTCATATATTGTTACCTCTCATAAAGATTTAGTTGATATTTATCGTAATCATGACGTTTGGAGCTCAGATAAAAAGGCAGAATTTAAACCTAAGTTCGGTAATTCACCTCTATTCGAACATCATACTTCTAGCGTTGTTTTCACTGACCCCCCTGCTCACACTAGAATAAGAAAGATTTTTCAACATGCCTTTACACCAAAGGCGCTAATTAACATTGAGAATGACATCAACAAGCTGGTAGGAGAATATGTAAATGAGATAATGGAAAAAAATACTTTTAATTTTGTATCTGACTTTTCTTTCCGGCTCCCTGTTGATGTAGTTTGTAATGTACTTGGCGTACCAAAAACTGATAGAAGTTTGATCAGAGATTGGGCAAGAGAGATATTGGGCGCACTTGAACCAACCTTAACTGAAAATCAATTTAAGAATGGTTGTGATGCAGTAAATTCATTTAAAGATTATTTGAGTGATCAGGTTGATTTTCGAAAAAAAAATCCCAAACTTAATAGGGAAGGAGAAGTCCTATCTACTCTTATAGATGCCAAGAATGCAGGTATAAGATTATCTACAACAGAACTCTTACATCAATGTATTTTTATGTTGAATGCTGGACATGAAACTTCTACCAATATGCTATCGCACGGCATCAACGAATTGATAAAGAACAAAGACGAATTTAGATTATTAAGGAAAGACCTTAGTCAAGTAAATACTGCTGTTGAAGAAATTCTTAGATTCCAACCTCCAATACAGATAAATAATCGAAGAAGTAAAAAGCATACGGTTATTGGTAACAAAACTATTCCAAAAGGCACCTCAGTTCACATGATTATTCCTGGCGGTAACCGTGACCCAAAACAATTTGATGAACCGGATACGTTTAAAATTTCTAGAAAACCAAATAGGCATTTATCTTTTGGTTTGGGTATTCATATCTGTGCTGGCAATAGTTTAGCTAGAATTGAAGGACGAGTAGCTTTCGGTAAGATAATATCTGAGTTTAGAGATATAAATCTAGTTTCTGTCCCTAAATTAGCAAAAAGAATTAGATTTAGAGAGATCTTAGAATTACCATTGGAGTTCACGAGATAGTCAACAAAATTAATTTAAGTAAAATTAGATCTTAATTAATTGTTAAAAAAGGAATGACAGTTTCTATGATAAGTAATTATGGAAAGGGAATTACTTTTATACTTTTCGCCACATTTTTTTTAGCGGTGATGGACGGTCTTTCTAGACACCTTGCCCAAAACTATAATGTTTTAGTTATAAATATGATCAGGGCCTGGTTTTTTGCTTTTATTGTAATAGGTCTAGCCTTAAGAAGAAAAGGACGTCTTCGTGAAGTGCTTTCGACGCCTCAACCACTATTACAAGTAACCAGAGGCATACTACTTATAACTGCTATCTGTTCAGGTGTTTATTCTTTTACTAAGCTTGGATTGGTTCTTACACACTCACTTATGGCTTGTTACCCATTAATAGTTGTTTCCCTTTCAGGACCAATCCTTAATGAGAAAGTAGGTCGATCAAAATGGCTTGCGGTTCTTGCTGGGTTTTCCGGTGTTTTGATAATTTTAAACCCTTTTTCAATCAATTTGACTTTTACATCATTAATACCAATATTAACTGCGATATCATTTAGTCTTTATACTATCCTAACTAGGAAAGCATCTAAAAAAGACGGTGCCGAAACAAGTTTTTTTTGGGCTTCATTAATTAGCGGCGCAGTAATGTCAATAATAGGTCCATTTTATTATGAGCCAATATTTTTTTCAGATTGGGATCTTCTTTTTTTCTTGTGTTGCGCAGGTATAGCAGGACATTTTTTACTCACTAAAGCATACGAGATAGCAGAAGCAAGTTCTTTACAGCCATATACATATTTTCAGCTATTGTTCGCGTCAATAATTGGCGTAGCAATATTTGAAGATACGTTGTCTATTTCAATATTTGCTGGAGGGATAATAATAATTTTAAGTGGTATTTTCGTGTCTTGGAAGAAAGAATAAAACCTAACAATAAATTATTCAATAGCTATGATTAACTCAAATTTTCTCTATATAACACAATAAAAAGGGGCTACTACTTCCATAGTAGCCCCAGTTAGGGAGGAAATACCAAAGATTCTGCTCTTTTTTTTTAGTTAACCCTTGGTATTCTCATTTTACACTTTTTAAATAGAAAGGTACATACTTTTTATTTTATTAGCCATACTATCCGAGAGTTTTTATCTATCAGCTGTAAAATAGAAACTTTATGTACTTGGTTAGTCCTTGATTAATCTTGATCAATTAAGATGCTCAATGCCTATGAGTTTCTCCTGAGTGAGTATGAAAATGCTTTCCAGCAGTCATCTTTTTTATTGTTTCCTTATTAGAAGAACAGTGAGTGAGAAACAAAAGACTGACAATTAAAATATAACGCATAGTAAGTAAGTACAACTCGTCTCTTGATAAGTAAAGGTAAAAAGGCGTCTAAAACTATTTCAGAGTATTGAATTCAAATACAAGTTGTAATTAGAGCTAATTATAGAAAGGAAAATAATGAAATTGCCATTACCAGAAATATCAAAAGATAGCCAGAAATCTGAAAAACTATCTTTAAATTGTGATTAAGTTTTATGTTAACCAAGTGAAAAAAGAAGTATGCGAAGATATGAAATATAAAATACATTACAAAAAAAGCTGGTATAAGCAACCACCAATCAGCAAAACTTAACTTCCAATTTTTAAATCTCTGCATTATTCGAAAATAAATAAACCGTAATAAATTTTTTTAATTAGATCATATCCGATACACATATTATAGTCATTTAAATGAAAGTTTAAAATTTGGTCATATTAAAGGAATAACCAGTTTCAAAATGAAATACTTTGACATTGGAGATCAGCTTAAAATAAATCTATCGACTTTATTAATTTTTTTATGGCTTTCATATTTATTTCCTATTACAAACACATATTGAAGTTGATTTTTTTCCCCACATGTTATTCGTAAATAATTGAGGAAATTAATTTTCCTCGAAACAATGATAACGTAAATAAGGAAGTAAAATGCATACTGGAATTGTGAAGTGGTTCAATTTTTCAAAAGGATACGGGTTTATCGGTAGGGAAGATGGTGAAAGTGACGTGTTCGTTCACATAAGTTCTCTAGAAAGATCCGGCTTAAAGAGTTTGTCTGAAGGTCAAAAAGTATCTTTTGAAATCGCTGAAAACAAAGGGAAAATGTCCGCGGCTAATATTAAAGTTGAGGAATAATAAACCTTTAGCATTTAAAAGAGATTTGAACCAGTGCGGCTACGACAATTAGTTTTAGTAACAAAAGAAATAGATAGTTTGGCTGATCAAATCTGTGAGCTTTTCGAGTTAAAAATAAGTTTTTGTGACCCAGAACTGATCCATTTTGGGTTAGAAAACAGAATGATACCTGTCGGCGATACTTTTATCGAAGTTGTGTCACCTGTGCAGAAGAATACCACTGCATAGAGGTTTCTAATAAAAAGAAACGGTCCCGGTGGCTATATGGTGATTGTTGACGTTGAAGATTTTGAACACGAAAAGCAAAGAATAAAAAATGAAAATCTTAAAATTATTTGGCACGAAAATCGTAACATAGATGGGATTCATGCTCAAGCTCTGCATCTTCATCCCAAGCAAATTGGGGGGGGCAATTTTATCTTTAGACTCAATGGTACCTGAATCAGCTTGGCTATGGGCAGGCACAAATTGGCGTGGTGATATAAATAAATCACTGGTGGATAATTTAACAGGAGTAGTACTAAAATCTCAAAACCCAGAAAAATTATGTGCCAATTGGGAAGTTGCGCTTGGAAAAAAACGAACCAGATCGGTAGACGAATTTTCAATTGAACTGGAAAAATCAAATATTAAATTCATCGAGGGAAAGGACGGCTTAGGAGAAAGTGTAGATGCATTTATATTGTCAACTCGGAAATCAGGCGAAATTTATAAGAGAGCAAAAGAAAGAGGTTTTATAAGAAATAATATGGTAGCTTTGGGGGGAGTTAATTTCATTTTATCTAAAACCAACAATTAAAATCTTATCTCTCAAATGAAATGGAAAATTTTAAACATATCAGTTCCCGTAAAAGATCTAGCAAGATCTAAATCTTTCTATGAAATGTTGTTGGGTAAAGAAAATATCAACAAAAAAGAGATCGATTTAATATTTGGTCAAGATAAAAATTGTTTCTTTGGCTTTCAAGGCTTTGGTGTAAGGCTTTTTACCCCAAAACCAGACTTGTTACTAAAAGGTAAATTACAAAGCAGAAGAAGCTTTATTACCATTTTGGTAGACGAAATTGACTCTATCATTAATAAACTCAAACAGAACGACTACCCTTTTTTATGTAAAAAGAGTAAAGAATTAACCTCCGTCCTTGTTCAGGAACCTTCATTAAACTTAATACAATTTGTAAAAAATATTAGTTTATTTGATCAAGAAATTGATGTTTCTAATATGGGTTTAAACTGGGGGATACATCATATGAATATTGAGTCTTTAGACGTTAGACAATCTGTTGAATTCTTCAATAATATTGCCGGTATGTCCGAAGGAAGGTGGGTGGCTCCCATGAATAAGGGAGATTTTAGTATTAATCCAAAAAAATTATCAATTTTTCCCGTTTCTTCAGATCATAAAGGTCTCCATATTATCGAACCTGATGAAGGTTTTGCATTTAGAAACAATTTTATACACAACCCTTCGATTGGGGGACACCCTGCGTTTACTGTAAAGGACTTGCACAAAACTATTCAATTATTGAAAAAAAAGAAAGTTCTGTTCTCAGACGCAAAAGTATACGCTATGCCTGGTTTTCATCAAATCTATTTATATGATATAAACTCTAATATTCTGGAAATCAACCAGGCCGTTTAACGGAGATCTAAATGAAAAAAAAAATTAAAACTGTTTGTATTACAGGCGCAGGAAATGGAATTGGTAAAGCTATAGCAACTTTGATGAACAAAAGTGGCTATAACGTGGCTTGTTGTGACATAGATTTAAAAAGCGCCAAAGATACAATTGATAACTTTTCTAATTCGGACGCTGAAGCAATGGCAATCGGGATTGACGTGACAAAAAATACAGAAATACAAAATATGATTAACAAGGTTGTCAATAATTTTGATCAACTAGATGTGATGGTAAATAATGCCGGTGTTACAAGACCTGCTCATATCCTTGAATTAACAGAGAGGGATTGGAATTGGATATATGATGTTAATGCTAAAGGAACTTTTTTCTGTCTTCAAATGGCTGCTAAACAAATGATAAAACAGCAAAAAGGAGGAATAATAATAAATATGTCATCTATTGGTGCAAAGGGCTTCTCTGATGTTTCGAATGCTATTTATGCATCTAGCAAGGGCGCTGTACTAAGCTTGACAAAGACAGCCGCTCAACAGCTGGGTAAATACGATATAAATGTAAATTCCATTTGCCCCTCATTTACTTATACCGCAATTGTTGAAGACCTTGTAAAAAATAGAGCTAAGGAACAGGGAAAAAGTGTAGAGGAACTACTAGAATCTTATGTAACGGACGTTCCAATAGGGCGAATAAACGAGCCAGAAGATATCGCGGAAATGGTTCTATTTTTGTCAACTGAGAGGGCAAGGAATATAACAGGACAGAGTTTCAATATAGATGGTGGTTTAATACCAAGTTAATTTAAAGATAATAAGAGCGTTCAATTGCTTAAAGAAAATAGTCAACTCTATATTTATTTTTATTTCCTTGAATTGCAAAAAATCCTAAAAATAATTTCCTACCTAGGGAAAGAGATAAAATCTCTATACCAAAAATAGTTATCTGTCTCTTAGATTACTTATTAATAAAATGTGTTTTAAAACTGTGTTAAGAATTGATCTACATATAGAGATTTCAGCTTAAAGAAAGGGAATAAGCAATGAGAAAATGGGAGTATTTGGTGTTGGTTGAAAACATGCGTAGCATAAAAAGCTTAGAAAATTTGGCAAAGGAAGATGACTTGTATAAAGAGCAGTTAAGTAAGGGTGATTACGCACCTGCTTTAAATAAGTATGGCGCTCAAGGCTGGGAATTAGTTGGAGTGAGTCGTGTTGGAGGTGGTAGAGCTCTTACGGAATATGTTTTCAAAAGGCCAAAAGATTAATTTCTTACTTAAGAGATTGATTGATTGCTTTAAAAGCTTAAATTAAATTCTCTTTTTAAGATTTGTTTTGGTAAAAAAGTATATTTGGTAAAAAGCTTAAACTGAGTTAATGTTATTGATGCTTCTCAAAGAATTTTAAAAGATGCTTGGTGGTAATGAGGATATGATCGATGGGCTTTGATGATAATCTAACCATTAAACTACATCCAAATGATAATGTAGCCATTGCTTTTAAAGATATTGAAAAAGAGGAAACTACCCAGAAAATAAAGGCCAATACTCGTATACCTCAGGGACACAAAATAGCATTAAAAAAAATAAAAAAAGGGGAAGAGATAATTAAGTACGACCAAACAATTGGTCTTGCGGGCAAAGATATTCTTGCGGGAGATCACGTCCATACAGAAAATACTCAATTTTTATTTTCTAAACATAATTATGAATTTTCCACTTCTGTAAAGATTCCCAATTTTGTCCCTAGCAACCTTAGACCGTCTTTCAATGGGTATAAAAGGAAAAATGGCCAAGTCGGTACCAGAAATTATATTGGTGTTTTGACATCTGTAAATTGTTCTGCAACAGCTGCAAAAAATATTTCAAATTTCTTTAATGAAAAAAAACTTAGGAAATATGCAAACGTTGATGGTGTGGTATCTTTCACTCATGGAACTGGTTGCGGCATGCCTAGTTCTGGAGAGGGATTTGAAGCGCTGCAGCGGGTTTTATTGGGATACATTCAACATCCGAATTTAGCGGGTGTTTTATTAATAGGACTTGGTTGCGAAGCAAATCAAATTAAATTTCTACTAGATGCCTATAATCTCAATCTAAATCCATTCTTTCAAGCAATGACAATACAGGAACAAGGAGGTCTCAGGCAAACTATAGATCGTGGAATTGAAATTATTCAGGAGATGCTGCCTAAAATTAACACAATTGAACGTTCACCTCAATCGATTGAACATATATCTTTGGCTCTACAATGTGGCGGGTCTGATGCATGGTCTGGTATAACAGCAAACCCAGCTCTCGGTTACACAGCTGATTTATTGATTAGAAACGGTGGAACAGTTTTATTAGCCGAAACACCAGAAATTTTTGGTGCTGAACATTTGTTAACAAGGAGAGCTACAAGTGAAATTGTTGGGAAGAAACTGTTGGAGAGGATAGCTTGGTGGCAAGATTATGTTAAAAGAAATAAAGGGAGCCTTAATAATAATCCTACACCTGGTAATAAGGAAGGTGGGCTAACTACAATTCTTGAAAAGTCGTTGGGAGCAACTGCAAAAGGAGGCACTACACCATTGATGGATGTCTTGTTATATGCAGAAAGAATAAAGGAAAAGGGATTTCTTTTTATGGATAGTCCTGGATACGACCCTGCTTCTGTTACGGGTCAAATAGCGAGTGGATGTAACATTGTAAGCTTCACAACAGGAAGAGGCTCAGCTTTCGGATCAAAACCCTCACCAGCGATAAAAATTTCGACTAATACAAAGATTTACAATCATATGATTGAAGACATGGATATCAATGCGGGTAAAATTATATCGGATAATTCAAGCGTCGAAGAAGTAGGAAATGAGATTTTTGATCTTATAATTAAAGTCGCATCTGGAGAGCAGTCAAAATCAGAAAAGCAAGGTTTGGGTGATTTAGAATTTGTTCCCTGGCAAATCGGGGCAACTATGTAAGATATTTTTCTAGATACCTCTAAATCTAATAAGGAAATTTTTTTAAATGCAAACTTCAGTTAGACTACCTGCAAAATCTATTGCTTATAAAAATATTATACTCATAATTAATTATGAGTTTATTTGAAGGCCATAAGCCAATAAATGCACCTGTAGGGATTAATTCCTGGGATATAGACCCCTACTCAAAAGAAGTATTATTAGATCCTACTACTTTCTTTGATCAGTTGAGATCAAAAGGACCTTTTGTATATCTAGAAAAATATAAAATGTTAGCTTGTGGACGTTACGGGGAAACAAAAGAGGTCTTTTCTGACCATGAGCGCTTTGTCTCCTCTCGAGGAGTAGGAATTCAGGATTTTAAATTAGAGAAACCATGGCGACCGCCCTCAGTTGTGTTAGAGGTTGATCCTCCACAGCATACAAAAAACCGAAGGATTCTTACTAAAGCTCTATCACCAAAAAATATATCTTTATTAAAACCCTTCTTTAAAAGATCAGCAGACACCCTGCTAGACGAATTAATTGTTAAAAAAGATATTGACGCTATTGCCGATCTGGCAGAAGTATTCCCCACAATAGTTTTTCCTGCCGCAGTAGGATTGAAAAAAATTAATAAGTCCACTTTGTTGGGTTATGGTTCAATGGTATTCAATGCACTCGGACCAGATAATGAATTCCGAAGAGAAGCTATGAACCTAGGCATGTCAGTTATTCAGAAAATTAACGATCAATGTCTTGTTGGGAATATCGATGATGAAGGCTTAGCACAAAATATTTACGATAAAGTAGAATCAGGAGAAATTGACCAAGAGTTAGCGGGAATGTTGGTAAGGTCCTTATTATCTGCAGGCATTGATACAACAGTAAGTGCCATTGGAAATTTAATTTGGTGTATTCTCCAAAACCCTGAACAGTTTAACAAAATTAAAAATGATAAGGAGTTGGTGAACAATGCTGTCGAAGAGTCGCTTAGATTAACCAGTCCTGTCAAAGCTTTCTGCAGGACAAGCTCTATTAATACAGAGGTTTCTGGAATTAAAATCGAGGAAGGAACTAAGGTACTTTGTGTTTTAGGGGCCGCTAATACAGACCCGGATGTTTGGCGTGACCCCTATAAATTCGATGTATCAAGAAAAACTATGGGGCATTTAGCTTTAGGCATTGGTGTACACAATTGCGTTGGACAAACGCTTGCGAGAGCAGAAATAACGTCACTACTACTTTCCGTAGCTGAAAAAATAGAAAAAATTGAAAGCTTAAAAATGCCTATATGGAAACCAAATAATGCTATGAGATCGTTGAAGAGCCTTCCAATTAGGCTATTTCAAAACAGCTAAAAATATAGTTTTAGTAAGTTAAACTTATGAACATTTAGAAAAACATTCGTTAATAAGCAATTTTTACTTTTTTGGCTTGGACGATTTCCAGTACATATAGGTTGCAAAACCAAGAATAGCCACTGCCTTTATTGACATAAAAACATCAATGTTACTCATTATTGATTACCAGCTAAAATATTTCCAATCATAACTTTACTTGATAAATCTATAAAACGACATTGTTTATTCTGTTTAGTTTTCAGGGATCAAACAATCAATCGAAAGGCCATCAATTGTTTGATCAGAAACGATTTAATTTATACCCAACAAATCCAGTGCTTCTTTACATGAGTTTGTCTGATAAGTTGACATTCCAACGTTATATTCAAAGTGACAATCAGAAGTCAGCTTATTGATCCTTTGAACAGTCTCGCTATCCAAAGATGCTAGCTCCAAAGCTTTGTTTATCTTCGTGGTAAAAGCAGCCGTTTTAGAAGCACAGTCTCCTCCAGCAAATACCTGAGAGCTGACTAAAGTAAGTAATAATGGTACAAAAAGAAAAATTTTCATAAGCTTAGCCCTATTAGTTCAATTTTGATACTTTAAGCTTAACAAATTTTCACAAAAATTAAAACAGTTTTCTCATATTATTTTTTTAACTTTGCTCATTAACAAAATAATTTTTAAAGCAATAGGAATATAAATTGACACTAGCACTTCACTATATCCTAATGTTCCTTGTGGTAAAGAGATCTAGTACTGCTAATTTTAGTTTGCTATAAGCTTCATTTTTTCATCACATTTAAAGTTTCTCACGGATCCCATATACTTTACATTCACTATATATGAATAACCCTTGTAAATTATACGAAAGAAATTTTGACCGTTTTGCCTTAAGACATTTCCTTTTTCAAGAACCTCTAAACATTCCTTACTGGTTATTCGGGTATGCTCCATACTTCTTTCTTCTACAGAGCCCCCAAAAACTGAGCTTGCAAAGAGTAAAAATATAAAAAAGAGAGAAAGCCACTTCCCCAATATATACTACCTTTCAAGTTGTATTTTTAATTAATTTTAAACAAAATAATTTTATACGATTTTATTGATTATAAAAAACCTATTTTTTTCTACAAAAGAACTCAACCATTACAAATCAATTTTATTAGTTCCTATTTACCTATGCACCACAATACACTTTTTTAGTGAATTATGTGGCCAGCACCAAACTGCTAAGAAAGGTTGACTACTAACCTTCATGGCATGCACTCTAAATGGTTTATTATATATTATGCTGCCTGCCTTTTTATTAACCCATTTCATTGTTTCAAACCTCCAAGAGGTACCGTTGGATAAGCTTAAATATAGCTCCGGAGCTTCGTGTTTATGATCCTTATAGAATATTTTTGGTTCCAACAAAAAAAAGCCTAATCTCAGGTCATCGTGCTTAAATACTCCATTTTTTGGTCCAATAAGCTCTGTATGCATGTTGCCATTCAGGTAGCTCCTACCAATTTCAGAGCTTGTTTCGTAAAACAAACCGTCATCAATATTCCATTTGAGTTGATTAATTGCTGAAAGAAGTGAGTTTTTAATTGGTATTAATTTGTCATTATTAATTTGATTTAATGCTGTAAGAAGAGATTCTTCCTTTGGTGGTTTATTGGGTATTTGATATGAGTACTGACAGTTTCCAGAAACAACCAAGCTCAACATTGCTAAAATTTCACGTTCTGGCCTTCCCTCTATATTAAATTCCAGAAACTTTACTATTTCCCATAAAAGGTTTTTAACCAAACTCTTTTGTAAATTTTTCAAATTTTAAATTTTCACTTTATTTAGTATTTTTTTAAATCCCCTCTTGATTCTCAGTTTTTTAACATAGAAATTATTTAAATAAATAAAGAACGTTTAAAATCAAAAAAACTTTATCAATTAAGGTTTGTTTAATAAGCAAAAACTATTTAAGAAGTAGCCTCTTTAATTGCTGTGATTATTTGACCAATATTGTGAACCTTTTTATATATCATACCTTCAACAAACAAATTTCTAAACCTTCGCTCTGAGGCATCAACTGCAATAATAGGTTTGTTCCTCGCATATGTGTATCCAATTTCTGCTGATGTTCCAGAATCAATATCCCAACCTGTTATTAACGCAACAGTAATATCAGCACTTTTAAGAGCATTTAAATCAATACTGAAAATTTTATCTTTGGTTTCTTGGCTCATTTCTGTTGTCGTCAACTCAGATTCCTCAACTCCTTTTAAATCTCGGTGTGGTAGAAAACATTCTAACCCATTGCTCTCTAAATGCTTTGCTATATCTTCGAGATACTGCCTTTCATGTTGGTTAAACAAGGGCCCTGCGATATAAACTTTTTTTTTCATTCTGATTATCTCAGCTTATTTTCAATTAAGATCCCTATAATAAAATATTAATAATATTATTGATAGAACTTTACTTATAAGAAAAGTTTTTTGGGTCATTGTTAACATTTTTTTCAATCTGGACTTAATGTATTAATGCCCTATCTAATGGTTATCAGTTAACTATCAAGGTACAACAATATGTCGTGGTTAAAATGGATATTAGAAAATGAATTATCACCTTTTCTATGGGGAGCGCTTGGTTTAGTGATGATTATAATTCTAATAGGTTTCTAACTTAATCAAAGTAGTGTTGTACTCAAATGACAACAATCCTATTTTAAGCTTAGAAAAAAATTAATAATATGCATTTTCCTAGTAAGAAAAATGATATTTCAGTGGCCTTAAATTCATTTTGTGAAGACAAACTAAGTAATTATTCAAAGGATAGAAACTTTGACTATGGCCAACCTCACAATAATGTTTCTACATTATCTCCTTACATAAACAGGAGGATTATTTCTGAAAATGAAGTTATTAGGGTAGCTCTTAAAAATCATAAAATAGGTAAAATTGAAAAGTTTATCCAAGAGGTTTTTTGGAGAACTTACTGGAGAGGTTGGTTAGAATTACATCCATGGGTATATACGCAAGTCAATAATGTGACGAGTCAAGTTGCTATCCCAAATAAAACGGGTATAAAGTGTTTTGATCACTGGACAGAAGAACTCATTGAAACTGGATATTTACACAATCATGCAAGAATGTGGTATGCAAGCATATGGATTTTTACACTTAATAAACCGTGGGTTTCGGGTGCCAACTTTTTTAAACGCAACCTTTTAGACTGGTGTCCAGCATCTAATACACTGGGTTGGCGATGGGTTGCAGGAATACAAACAATTGGCAAACCTTATATCGCGAAGGCAGATAACATTAAATTCTTCACAAAAAATCGGTTCCACCCTATTAATCAATTAAACGAAAAACCGATGCCAGTAAGAAACGAACCATCAGTTAGAGAGGCAATAAATTTTTATCTACCTAGAATCTTAAATCTTGAAAATCAAGATAATGTTGGCTTAGTTTTAACTAAAAATGACCTGTCTTTGGACAAGTTATTTGAAGCTAAAAAAATTACATTCGAGCGGTGTATTTATATTGAAGAGGATAAAAAAAATTCAAGAAGTGAAGTTGTCAATAGTTTTGAAAAGAGGATTATGGATGAAACAATAAGTAAGACACCAAGAGTAAAGGTGTTTTGCAATTACAATCAATTAATTGATTGGGCAAGGAATTATAAATTCAACAAAGTAATTTTTCCGTACGAAACTATTGGTAACGAAATACTTAATAAAAGAGAGTTGATTGAAAAACTTAAAAAGGCACAAATAACTCCTATTTTTTTCATGAGAGATTGGGATAGACACGCCTTTCCCTTCGCTAACAAAGGCTTTTTTCACTTCAAGAAAAAAATACCTTATTTGTTGAAATTAAACAACCTAACCTGAAATCTGAGAGTAATTTTGGTTTAAATATTAGCAATCCAAATATTGTAAGCTGCTTTCAAAACATTTGAATGCCGTCTAGCTAACTCTATTTTATCATTCGAATAACCGCCACCGATGACCGTTGCTATTGGGATCCCCTCTTTCTTGAAAAAGTCCAAAATTAATAATTCTCTTTGCATCAAGCCATCATCATCAATATTTAGTCTACCTAGCTTATCATTAGTATGCACGTCCACACCAGCAACATATAAAACAAGATCAGGTAGAAATAACTCAAGAATTTTTCTTAATGCAAAAATAAGCTGTTCTCTATATGCATCCCACTCAATTTCATCATCTAAACCAATATCCAGATCACTTTCTGCTTTTCGAGCAGGAAAATTTTTTTCTGAATGCAGAGAGCACGTAAAAACATTTTTTTCTGAACTTAATATTCTGGCAGTTCCATCTCCTTGATGGACATCGCAATCTAAAATCAACAGCTTTTCCAATTCCTTATTTTTTAATAAAGTTAAGGAGGTATATGCCAAATCGTTAAAAACACAAAATCCAGAACCAAATTCATAGTGAGCGTGATGAGTACCGCCTGCTAGATGGCATGCAATACCTTTTTCTAGTGCTAGCCTAGCAGCGAGCAAGGTACCATTTACTGCTAAAAATGACCTAATAGCCAATTCCGGACTCCATGAAAGACCTAGCCTTCTTAGTTCATGATCTGTGAGAGTTCCTAATTTCACTCTCTGAATGTAATCCGGGTCGTGGGCAATAGATACCTGTTTCACATTTGCTTTATTCGGTTGAAAAATTTCTGCCGCATCATGTTCACTAGAATTTTTCATTTCATTAAACAAATCTGAAAATTTTGTTGAAGTAAACCTATGCCCGCTAGGAAGAGGTATATCGTAATCGGGATGAGTTATCCAGGGGATTTTAGTTTTGTTTCGTATCATTTTTTCATGAGAATTGATTTAGTATAGGGGAAATTATATAATAGTTTTAGCAAATATTTAATCACTCGCTTTTTTTTTTTTGAAAAAGAATTATCTAAAAGTATGATATTTTAAACTAAGATGTTTTAATGAGTTAGTTAGCAAGCTTTAATGACCAAACTTGGTTACGTACGTCAACAGCGACATATTGACTATAAAACATCTCTCATAGCAGAAGAAAGATAGTTTGCCTTCTAATGAAACCTTGGAACTGGATCAATTATAATACACCCGCGCTCAGTCCACCTCCTAGTACAATAGGTTCTTTTCTTCTCTGGGCTTTATCAGGCTGTTTCCCACTCTTAACACTTTCAGGTTTGATAGCCATTATTACCGGCATTTTTGAAGTTTCTGCTGTTCTAATTTTGGGTGCATTAATTGACACTGCCTTACAATCTTCACCAGAGAACCCTCTGGGAGAAGAAATTTGGCTATTTACTGCAGGCTTAATTTTTTTTCTAGTGCTTCGCCCAATTATATTCGGTGGGTTTTCCTTTATGCAAACAGTAATGGTTTCACCTAATGTTTTCAATCTAGTATTATCTAGGATACACCGTTGGACTCTAGGTCATTCTATCGAATTTTTCGATAATGATTTTGCTGGTCGAATAGCTCAAAAGGAAATGCAGACAGCTCGTGCTGTAACTGATGTGGTTGTTGAGTTACTTTTTACAGTTTTATTGGCGCTTGCATCCGTAATTGGCGCTTGCTTGCTGTTAACTTCCGTTAACATATACCTAGCTTTTGCACTTGGTCTTTGGCTTGTATTCTACTTGTTGCTGATTCGATATTTTATGCCAAAAATCAGAAAACGCTCATTAAAAAAGGCTGGTGCTCGTGCCTTAGTTACCGGCCAAATTGTTGATACAGTTACAAACATAAAAACGGTAAAGCTATTTGCTCATGACAAACATGAGGACCGAGCTGCCCTTTTAGCTATGGAGGGATTCAGAGACCGATCAATTGATTATGGCTTGATCGCAGCGTGGTTTCGTTTTTGCCTAAACACTTTGGCTGGAATATTACCAGTAGTAATGGTTGGGGGAAGTCTGTGGTTTTGGAATACAGGCAATGTTTCTGCTGGCGATATTGCAGCAGCCGGGGCAATATCTCTTAGACTATCTCAAATGACGGGCTGGGTAAGCTATACTCTAATGGCTTTATACGCTAATCTTGGTGAAATAGAAGATGGGATTAAAACATTATCGCCTCCCCACGACTTAAAAGACTCAGCAACTGCGAAAAAACTTAAAATTAGTGGTGGTGGTATAGTATTTGATCAGGTCTGTTTCGCATATGGCCGGAATGTCAACGGCGTAGAAAATGTTTCCATTCAAATTGCACCAAAAGAAAAGATTGGTTTGGTAGGTGCCTCCGGCGCAGGAAAATCAACTTTAGTTTCATTATTGCTTAGGCTTTATGATACAGAATCTGGTTCCGTATTTATTGATAATCATGATGTAAAAAAAGTAACCCAAGCGAGTATCCGACGACAGATAGGAATGGTAACTCAGGAAACTGCTCTGTTCAATCGTTCTGCTAGGGAAAATATTGCTTACGGTCAGTATAGTGCAAGTAATAAAGACATAATCCATGCTGCTAAAAAAGCTGAGGCTCATGATTTTATTTTACAACTTCAAGATCACAAAGGAAGAAAAGGATATGACGCTCATTTGGGTGAGCAAGGAGTTAAGTTATCAGGGGGTCAAAGACAAAGGATTGCTCTTGCAAGAGCAATTTTAAAGAACGCTCCTATTCTTGTTCTAGATGAAGCAACTAGTGCACTCGACAGTGAAGTGGAGGCTTCTATTCAAGGTGCCTTGACAAAAGTTATGAAAGGGAAAACAGTTTTGGCTATTGCTCATAGGCTATCGACACTAAGTACAATGGATAGAATCATTGTTATGGATAAAGGTTGTATTATAGAAGAAGGAACGCATAAATCTCTGTTAGCAAAAAAAGGACTTTATTTCAGATATTGGCAACGTCAGTCAGGTGGTTTCATTGGTACTCCTTCAGCTTCTAAACTCCAACTGAAAACTTACCAAGGACAGGAGTTGTTTAAAGGCGCTCTGTAACAAAATAAGTTGTAGGTGCCGGCAAGACAGTCTCCATTTTTTATCTACAGCTTTGAAAACTTACGGCAGATTACTATAACTCAGTTCGTGAGTTTGAGGGACGGAGATGAATACGAAAAATTCTCATGCTACGCAATAAATATCTTATATTGAATAGACAAATATTTTGACATCGCACTCAATAAAACTACATCCAACCTGAGTAGGTTCAATGAGAGCAAAAATGGAAGAAGAGAATAACAATAAAGGTTTAGGTTTGGCCTTCATGACTATCGTATTATTGATGTTTGTTTTACCCTCAGTCGCATTATTGTCAATGGACAATACCTGGGAAAGGTTCGTTATTAAGTATGGAAGTCCCATCTCTACAGATTGCTGGGAAAATAGTAAACACGAAAGAGTTTGTAGAGATAAAAATAACTGTAGATTTGGAAGGCTTTTTTGTATAAACGAAGTTTTTAGATGGAGAGTAAAGTGATAAGCGTTTATTTTGACGGCAAATGTAGTTTGTGCAAGAAAGAGATAGCCTATTACAAAGCTATAGCACCGATAAACACTTTCCTTTGGAGGGATATTGCTACAGAGCCTAAATATCTACAGGAAATAAATGTTTCTCAATCAATCGCCTTAAGGAGGTTGCATGTTTTAGATAGTAAAAAGAAACTTACCGTTGGCTTTGATGCATTTATTGTAATATGGTCTAACATTAAATGGTGGCGCTTTGCCGCTTTAGTAGCCTCATTACCAATACTCAATCAAGCTTTAAATATTTGCTATAATCAGTTTGCTGATTGGAAGTTCAAACGATCACCTCATTGTAGTCTTAGTAGTAGCTAGTTCATATTTAGGGGAGTTTCTATGAAAAATGTATTTCGGAAGTTAATTATATCAAATGCAATAATATTGCTGTCGATAATGGCTTGGGGAGGTTATCAAGCATCCTCGAACTCCTCTCCAATGACACCCTCGGTGATAGACATAGGCGGTTTAGTATTTATGTTATTTTCAGTAGCGTATTTTGTTAACTCTTACCTTCTTTATAAGTTCCTCCCGTTTGGGAAAGTAACTTACCTACCTTTAGTTTTATCCTTTATTGGAATCGGTTTCATTGGAGAAATAATCAGTCCCATGCAAGTTAACAAAGACCTGTTTTACTTAATTATATTCTATATTGTATCACCCGTCTTTTTTATTATACAGGGTCTAATTTTAGGAATGATTTATTTTACGTCAATTGAAGATTCTTTTTTGTCTGAGGAAAAATGAATTTTGATGGGGTTATAAACAGTTGGATGAATGTTTCAATAATTACTGTTAAACCCCTTTTCTAGTCCGTTTATTCAACTTTTGGTGATATTAAATTAACAATAAACACACCTATGTAAAGTGGCTCACTTAAATAAATATTAAATCTAGATTTATATAATTGTAATAAGCCACTTTGTTAAAAGCTTGTCTCTACATGTATATCGTCATCAAGATTGATCCAGATATAAAAATTGGCACAAGAAAATTTAATGCTCTGAACAATGGAATGGGCTGACCTCTCCAACTGTCTGCAAAATTAGAGTTTTCCATTTCTTTAGGCATATCTTCGCGTAAAGCTGCTATGTCTCTAATAGCACCGTCTCCTGCTGCAATTTGAATAATACCTATTGCGACTGCCAAAACAGCACAGATTAAATCAACCTCTCCACTATCTGAGTTAGTTAAACCGAGAATAATAATTAGGTAACTTGCTATTGATACATAAAGGGTCTTGTACACGTCACCTATCCTGTTATTTGCTGCAATTAATATTTGATCGATGTTCATTCTGCTCTCCTTATTAGTTTATTTCTTGAACTATTTAATCATATTTTGCTTTAGACTTTTTGTCTATTACTTCATTTTAAAACTTGATAGTGGTAGAGTATAATTTTCTAAGCTAAAGAAGTTTGAGGGTTATTTTTCAAAAATAAGTTAACGGATGGATTTAAATGATTTTAATCGGAGAAACTACAACACGATTGAAGAGCTTTTCGATTATTGTTTAAACTATGTTAATAAACTTATTATACAATTAAGAAATCTTTTTAACAGTTTCACAGTTCTATCAATATATCAGCATTCATCAGTTCAATGAAAAAAGTTCAACTACTATTTGTTTTCACAATTCCAATATACTTAACATTTTTTGAGTACGGATTAACTAGAACTTTTACTTGGAGTAACCTAGTAGAGAGAAACAAGATATACTTTGAAAAATTTAGAGATACACCATTCGAAGGGAAAATAATTATCTACTGGGGAAATGGTCACTTAAAAGAAAAAGGTAATCTAGAAAAAGGAAAGAAAGTTGGGAGGTGGGAATATTATTATAATAATGGTAAACCTAAGCAGGTCGAAAATTATAAACTTGGTGTTTTACATGGAGTAAGAGAGGAGTATAGTAGTGGTGGGCAACTTTTTATAAGGTCTACCTTTAGTAACGGTAACTTAGAAGGACCGTGGTTATACATAGATCCTTATGATGGGTGGGTTTATACAAAAGGCTTTTATAAAAAAGGAAAAAAGAACGGTAATTGGGTTTATTATACTATTCTTGGTGAAGTGGAGTGGACTGAAATATGGAACTCTGGAGTAAAAATTTTTGACTCAAGGGAGTCTGAGAATTCGTAAACTCCCTATAGAAATTGAAGCTCAACTATATAGTCAAACATGCAACAAGTTTTCTTTTTATTAAATATTACGCAGATTTCTTACTAAGAAATTCTGAAAAAGCCTCTTTAGCTTCATCTGATTTTAAAAGCTTCCACAACATATCCCCTTCCTCTTTCATTCTCTCCTTCATTCCCTCTTTTATCTCAGACTTAAGAAATTTTTTTGATACCCTTAATGAGTTAGAAGGCAAAGCTACCAATTTATCACAAGTTGCCTTTACAGCATCTGATAATTCTGCAGCTTTGAAAATTCTACTAATAATTCCCATATCTAAGGCATCCTGCGCATTAAAGTTTTCTCCCAATAAAAGTTTTTCAGCTGCCTTAAGATATCCTGAAACTCTCGGTAGGATAAGTGTTGAAGCGGCCTCTGGGCACAAGCCCAATTTGACAAAAGGCAGACTAAATTTTGTTTCGCATTCAGCATAAACAAAATCACAATGTAGTAGACATGTTACACCTACTCCAACTGCTAGACCTGAAACTTCAGCAACAATGGGCTTTGGGAAAGAACTGATTTCATATAAAAACCCCATAACCTCTGTCTCATCGCTAACTGTATTGGGATTTGCATTTGCGAAAGCAGTTATATCGTTACCCGCAGAAAAAATACCTCCCTCACCACATAGATGAACTACTTTTATATCCTCTCGGTTTCGAGCCTCCTTAAAAGCATCATCCATAGTTTGGTACATTTGTCCCGTTAAAGAGTTTTTCTTATTTGGACGATTTATTGAAACTTTTGCGACTCCAGCATTAAATGAAACTAAAATATTTTCCATAAATATACTCCTAATCAGATCAATTGGTTTAGTAAAACTATAACAGATATTTATAAAGTTCAATTCATGTACTTAAAAATACAAATTGATTACAGAAAATACTTTTTTGTAAGATTTAGGATAGCCATAACTCTTACAGAGATTATACTACTCATTATCATGAGATATTAAAGACTCAGATCATTTTTCTATTGATAAAAAGCTGTTAATCAATAAAGTGCATTTATTGAACTATTTTTGCCCTAAAGTGTTAACATATGAAAGGAAATAGAATGAATACTCCAGCAGATAGAGCTAACAGAGCGGCATGGCAACACTTCTCCCTGCACTCTATTTTTATTATGCTATTTATTGGAATATTAGCAAACTTGGGAACTATTTCATTGATTGCATTTGCAGGAGAAAAAGTTTATTTGCCAATAACAATTTTAATTATTTTTATAAATATTCTCTCAGCGGCTGGAACAGTGGATGCTATAGGTGATTTTGATGCTGTTCGTTTAGATTATGATGATAAAGAAAAAGAAACTAGTCTAGCCAAACGATTTTCTAACACCCCTACCTTGTTTTTTAAAATTTTGCTGACCATTTTGTTTATTGGGACAGGAATAGCACAACTATATGTAATGTACTTGTCTTAAAAGAAGTCTTAGTAAACAATAAACAACAATTAAAACGAAAATCTCAGTTATCATCTTTTAAATAAATGGGATATCGATAAAAACCTTAGTACAAGCAACTGCATTTATATTGGCACTAACAAAAATATAGAGTAGATATAAAAGAACTAAGTCTTAAATAATTTACATTTAGAAATTGTTGCTTACCTATATATGGTGCAAACTATTGCTATGAGCAATCACGATAATATAAATCCTCAAGCAACTAAATTTGTAGCTGTTATTTTTGAAGGCGATAGTTTTGGAAATAAGTATAATATTCTGTCTTACAGTAATCCCAGCAATAATTCTTTTTGGAATTGCTAAATCAGGACTGGGAGGATCTGTTTCCTTAGTTTCAATTCCTTTGATGACCATCGTAATGCCATTGAATCACGCGTTGGCAATTCTTTTACCAATTTTAATCTTCTCAGATTTTATAGCTGCCTACAGATTTAGAAGAGACTTTGATAGAGAAACCCTAAATCTAATCATACCTTTTGCAGCAATAGGTGTTATAGTCGGGTCTTTTACATTTACATTATTTTCTGAAACATTTCTTAAGTTACTTTTAGGTATAATGGGGATCTTATTTGTGGGTCATTATTTTCTTTTTAGAAAAGTCACAACTAAACCAGCGAAACCAAACTTTTTTAAAGGAGCTATTTGCTCCTCTATCGCAGGTTTTACCTCTTTTTGTGCGCATTCCGGAGGGACCCCTACAAGTGTTTATCTATTGCCACTAAGACTGAAAAAAGAAATTTATGTTGGAACTAGGATAATGTTTTTTACTAGCATAAATATAATAAAATTACCTTTCTATCTTTATCTTTCTATGGTCAACTTTGAAACACTCTATCAATCCATTGCCCTATTCCCATTATCACTGCTGGGAATATTGATTGGTTACCAATTACTAAAAATTCTGGAAGAAAATCTCTTTTATAATATCATTTATGCCTTGATATTTTTTGCCAGTATAAAATTAATATTAGATTTTTTTTAGAATAATGAGCTGTCTACCTAATTTTTAACCTCTTCTCTTATAAAAAATGATCCAATCAATGTTATAATCCCAACAATTACTAATGCAGTCACAACAAGCGAAATGGGTTGATAAAATTCAATTGTAGTTCCAACTATTCCACTTGCTATTGCAGAAATAATGACCATCAAGGCAGAACTTATTCCTGAAGCACTACCTCCTAGGGAAGGCACAGATTTAACTATTTCAGTATTTGCAATTGGCCAAATAATACCTGTTCCTATAGTTATTATTATTACAGGAATAAAAAACGCCATAGGACTAGATGAGAAGTAGGTCAGACCTAATATAGCAACGGGTCCCAGGGTCACCAAAAAAGCCCCATAAAATAAAAATACTTTTGTTGAATAGAGACTTGGAAACCTACTTATTAATAGATTTCCAATAATAAATCCTATCGGGGGAAAAGCAAAATATAGCCCGGTCGATATTGGAGAGAGTGAGTATTCATAAGTCGCTACAAATGGTCCTCCCACAAAAAATATACTGAAAATTGAGAAGCTAAAAGAAGAAACTATTGTTGGTGGCCAAAATCTAATAGAAGTCAAAAGAGTTGGATAATTTTTTAGTTGTTTGAAAAAGCTGGCTGATTTTTTTGAATTGGTTTCTTTTAAATCAAAGAATGCTAAAAGAAAGATCGTAAATCCCAAAATAGCCAAAAAAGTAAATATGTTTATAGCTCCAAAGTTCTCTGTTATTAAGCCTCCGAGAAAAGGACCTACCAGAGGACCCAAAGCCATAACAATTGAAATGTAACCGAACATTACCGTTGCTTCTTTGGTTGAATAAATATCTCCCACGATTGCTCTGGCAAGCACCATCCCGGCTGCAGAACTAGACTGGAGAAATCTAAAGAAAAGAAACAAAGAAATATTATCCGAAAGAATTGCCCCTAAAGATGAAAAAAAAAATATGACATAAAAAATTAATGCAATCGGCCTTCTTCCAAACCTATCTGATAAGGGGCCAGCTATTATGTTGACAATAGCGGCGCCTAATAAAAAAACGGCAATACTTAGCTGTATGGTTTTATAATCAGATAAAAATATCTTCTGTAATTCAGGCAAGGCAGGAACAACAATTATTTGAGCCAAAATATAGATTCCTGCCATTAGCGAAAGAGTAAAATTTTTTGGTGGGTTGGTCATTCTTATAATAAGCATTTCTAGTTTTAACCAGCCATCGATATCAGCTTTACAGCATTAGTGAAAGCTAATTATATGATGCTAATATTTTATTCATGTAATAATTAATGAAGAAGATTTGTTGGTTCTACTTAATAAACGATATATTTAAAAAATCTATTGCTTAAATTTCTTTTCAGAAATAAAAAAAATCTGAATCTTTAATAAAACGACAAATATTTTATTTCCAAAAAAGCGTTATGATCTTTACCATACGCAAGTAGACCTATAGTTCTAATATTATTTCCACTTATCTTTTCACGCATCTGTGATTTGGATCTTTTAAATGCAGATGAGAAAGGTAGTCTAACTTCATTCCACTCCTTATAAGTAGGAAAATCTGCTTGATAATAAAAGCGATATGGTTGTGGTAAAGAGATAGTTTCACTTGTATTTATATGCATGTAGTATCTTTCACCATTACCTCTTACTCTTAGCAAAATACCTTTGGCACTTTTCGGCCCCTCGCTGACATAAGTTCTGACCTGGATAAATCCTCCGTTATTAGCAGTACTTACAGAACCTTCTAATCTGAGGTATGGTCCCTGAGAATCTAATTTTATAACTGCTTTACCTGTAGAAACTCCCCCCATTACCTGATCAGTGTAAAATTGCCATCTCATCCCAGGATTATCGGCAAAATTGTCTATTATTTGATTAATATCTGAGGAATAAACAGGAACTGAAAACAAAAATATAAATGAAAAAATGATTAATAAAGTTCTTTTAAAAAGGAATTTCATAAAACTATCTTACTCTTTAGATGAAGTGATTGCAAAAAGGAAACCTATGATTGACTCTTTATGAATAGTCGCATTTTTTAGCATTAAATCTCCCACAATTTTTTTTTATTTGGGAAATTAAAAACAGTATTTTAAAAATTGCTTATTAGTTTTTTATAAAATAATAATGTTAAATACTTTTTTAAAAAAGGATCGAGTGTAAAATGAAAATCCTAGTCATGGGCTTGCCAGGAAGCGGCAAAACTTATTTATCAGAAAGATTAGCTCCTCTCCTTCAAGCCGCTTGGTACAATGCCGATAAAGTAAGAGAGATGGCAAATGATTGGGATTTCTCTGAAACCGCAAGGATACGCCAAGCAAATAGGATGAGGTGTATCGCAGATTTTGAGAAACAAAATGGACGCCTTGTTATTTGTGATTTTGTATGCCCAACAAAAGAAACTAGGGAAAAATTTGATGCGGATATAATTATTTGGATGGACACGATTGGAGCAGGAAGATTTGAAGATACTAATAGACTATTCCAAGAACCCAAAAATGTTGACTTTCATATCACCGAATGGAATCAAACCAATCACAAAACAATAGCCGAAAAAATTTTGAGGAGCTAAATATATAAATTCAACCTATCTTTAAAAACTATATTTACTATCTTGATTGAGGTAGTTACTAACTAAATATACCTAAATATACCTTGCGTTAAAAATTAATTAGGCAAAAAATATTCAAATATAAAAAACGTGGAGTACCGAAAAATGTTTGATTGGAAAAAGCCCACAGTGCAAATGTTGGGAAGATGGCAACCTTGGCACGATGGTCACAAAGAACTGTTTAAGAGATGTGTTGCAAAAACAGGTCAAGTCATCATTCAAGTTAGAGACGTTGAAGGCTCTTCAGGAGGAGTCGGTCAAGATGACAATCCATTTAGTTGGGTTTCTGTTTGTAAGAATATAGAAGAAAATCTGCAAAAAGAGGGCTTCAAGCGTGGTCAGGAATTTGAAATAATGTTAGTTCCAAACATTGTGAATATCACTTATGGAAGAGGAGTTGGTTATGTCTTCGAAGAGGAAGTTTTTGATAAATCCATAACTGACATTAGTGCGACAAAAATTAGGAGGGACCTAAGGGAAAAGGGTGAACTTTAGCAAATGACCCCAATCTTGATCACTAATTACATAATTTTTTTCTTTAATTTAATTGGCCTACAAACTTGGTTATACAAAAGCACTATAGTTTTGGCTTAAGTAGTAGATGGATTGTTAAAACAAAAATATAAAGTTCATTTTATAAATGTAAAAATCGCCACTTTATTAAAACTGAAACGAAAAGTTTCTGCTTACAAAACATTAAATTAAAAGGACAATCAGATATGGCGTATTATAAAAGGACAATCAGATATGGCGTATTATGCTTAATGTAAAAGAAATATCAAAAGATATTGAGAGGATACAATGAATAAGTGGGAAACAATTACTAAACTAATAAAAAATAAAAATTTTGAAGGATTAGAAAACATTTTGCATGATGAATATTTATATCTTAGAGAAACCACTTTAATTCCAAAAGATGAGATGGTTGAATTCATAAAAAAGAGATTTGATGAAGGTTTAACTTTTGAAAAGCTTGAACTTATAATTGAGAATAAGGATTTGTTGGCCTGGAGGGACGTTTTGATTGAACATGGCGGGAAAAAATGGGAAACAACTAACGTCCAAATATGGAAAGACAATAAGGTTTGGAGAGATATTGTCAGTGTTCGTGATTTAGAAAAAGAAGACCCGCTTTAATTCACTAATAATTTAAACCCCTTGTTAGATTAACTGGAGATGTAAAGGCATTCTATTCTTGAAGTTTGTAGCAGATTGGGTGTTTTGATTTTCTAAGAACGCCTATTATCTTTACCTAGCGTCATTCTTGTCTTAAGATTTATGAAAAAATTGATAACACAAACCTATGGAGGGAATTATGAGTGATGTATCAGCAAACAGAGAAGCGATAAAAAAAAACAAAAAGAGAATCTTCGAGATAGATTCCCAAGTTATGACTAATAAGACCATGATATACGCTTCTAGATCAATGATAGAAGAAAATCGATTAATGATACTTAGCAACTATGCAGCAGCATTTATGGGCAATAGACAAATAGCGAATAGCAATACTGATGAGATTTTTGAAAATAGGCAGGCTATTTTAGACAATGCTGAGTCAAATAATGAGGTAGAGGAAAATTTTATAAATTCTCAAAAAAATAAAGCAGCACTTGATTTCTTAAATCATCGGTCTGCTTTAAATTCCGCTGTGCTATCAATCAGCGAGGAAATGGCAGAAATAAACTCCAGATTGATAGATATCAACAGGAGGATTATGGAGTCTAATCAAGAGATTGTTGAATTCAATCAGAAACAAATAGACATGAATAGTTCTCTTTTAGGAGGCGATCTACAGACTTCTAAAGCTACTCCTGACTCAAATGCAACCACTATCGAAAACAACCAAAAAATGATGACAGAACTGGAAGAAAGAGTCAGTTCTAACCGTGCAAAAATGGAGTCATTAATATCTACCTCAGAAAAAAACTCTGAATCGCTGATGGAAAATAAAAAAGGAATTAGTGATAGACGACAATTAATGATGAGTAATCGTGAAAAAATCATGGCAAATAAGTCAAAAATATTTAGTTAAAACTAATGCTTCAAGCTGATAAGGGTCCCATTGACCCTTATCAGCTTAAAAAATTTTGGAAGCTCTCAATGTTTGTAGACACCATTTTTGTCTACCCCCAATGTTGGACCAACGGGGGCGTACAGATATTCTATTATTGGATTTTGTAGCAGATGAGTTGCTTACTCAAAGTAATTTAAAGGTCATTGTTGTTACTAATTTAAGATTTCAAATAACTATCAATGTAATATAAACATTTTCAATTTAAGAGAAATTCCTCAATTAATGCTTTAGGTATAATATTATCTCGAGACTTTTTAAATCGTGACTTGAACACCACCACCATATCAAGTTGAGGAAGTATAAAAATGTATTGTCCTTGATATCCTAGCGCAAAAAAATATTCAGGGTACTTTTTAGAATTTTTTCCCATGCCCCAAGCCTTACGATAAATGAGGTCTGCTTTCCAAACAGTTTCACTGTTCCACCATTGATATCCATATCCATTAAAACCATAGAACTTCAAGGGATTAAATTGTCCTTTGTTTGGATATGAATGCGTCTTTAAAGATTTTTTGACCCAAGAAGAGCTTATAACTTGTTTCTCACCCCATCGGCCCCCATTTATGTAAAGAATACCTAATTTAGCCATATCTCTTGCAGATAGTTTTAAATTGGAATATCCATGATTAATACCTTGTGGATCCTTCTGCCATTTATAATTCTTTATGCCGATGTGAGAAAATAAATGTCTTTCCGCAAATTTTTCCAGTGCAGTTTCCGTATTTTCAGTAACAATAGCAGCTAATAAATGAGATCCACTATTACTATAGTTGAACTGTTCGCCTGATTTTTTTTCCGTTCCTAATGATATTATAAAATCCACCCAATTCTTTGAATTTTTGAGTTTTTTGATTCCAGACCAGTTTGAAAGAAAGTTATCTCTTGTTTTTAACCCAGAGGTCATTGTCAACAAATGTTGAAGTTGTATTTTATTAAGTCTTGGGTCTTTTTTTATTGTTAAATTCTTTGTTAGAATTGATCCTAAGGTCTGTTTCTCATTTTTTATATAGCCTTTATCGATAGCTATACCAACAAGCGCTGAAGTGAAACTTTTTGTTACGGAATAAATATTACTCAGAGAATTTTCATTCATATCACCAGCATAAAACTCTCCAATCAAATATCCATTTTTAACGATTACAACGCTATCGATCGGAAATTGCTTCTTTTGAATAAATTGAAACATTTTCTTTATCGATTTAGGATCAAAGTCTAGCGACTGTGGTGAGCTTTTTTTCCATACCAAGGTAGGCCAGTATTGTGCTCCAAAGCCAGGGAATGAAGAGATGAGAACTAAAAATAATATTAATATTGATTTCGTAAACATTGTTAATGATCTAATCTTTAAGTATTTAAAATACCGCAAAATAAAACTAAAACCTTATAATCTATAGTTTTTTTATATTAGGGTGAGCTGAATCAAAAATTACTGGGACATCAAGTGTAGCATATAGCCAAAGACGGTAATAGCTAATAAGCCCCTCTTTCAAGGTAAAGAAGCTAAATACATCTGCTGACACCTCTTTTCCTGTTGCCTCACGACCTAGCCAAGGCCCCTTATGGATCCCAGTAAAAAACCAATGGGCCATAACTTCATTTTCATTTCCAACTATCTGCTTTATCTCAAGTTTTAACTCTCCTATCTGACGACGAAATGTCTTGACGTGAGCTGTAAGTCCATCTCGTCCAGCTGGTCCGCCAAACGCTCTATTTGCTTCATCAATCATATCTGGTTGCGCAATAGTCTCAATTAAATCTAGTCGACCATTCTGACCAACCTCTATCAAATAAATTTCCATTAATTTTTTTGAATCTATTGCTTTCATTTTATTTCTCTTATTAACCACACAGTTTTAATATATTAATCTAATTACCGATACACACCTTTGTTTCTCATTCTGTTTCACACCTCATTGTATATTTCACCAACACCGATAAATTTAGGGGAAACCAACACGGCATACTTTAAATTTCACCTATTGAGTCCAAAATAGAGTTTTTTAAAATATCTTCGATTTGGCTCTTTGTCTTTTCAGAATCAAGATACTGTCCTCGAGCTACGTCAACTCGTTCA
>CACFNV010000001.1 GCA_902567635.1 uncultured Alphaproteobacteria bacterium | reverse complement strand
AGATTCGATAGTTCAAACCTTGAATTATCTTCTCCCAAAAATTCATCCTCAAATAGTTCTGAAGATTGGGACATTATAGCAAACACAATACCAACCCGAACCAAATCATTAATTCAGCACATTGAAGATCAATTACCTCTACTACTAGACACTCCAAAGGAAGTTTTTGTAGCGCAATACTTTTTAGAAGCCCTGGAACCCTCTGGTTGGCTAGGTAAAACCATCGATGAAATTTCCATAGAAAGTGGATTACCAGAAGAAGAATTGGAAAAAACACTACAAAAATTACAAAAAGTGGAACCAACAGGCATTTTTGCTCGTAATCTATCTGAATGCTTAAAACTTCAGATTAAGGAAAAAGAGCTTTTATGTAATCACTTCAAAATTTTGTTCGAAAATCTTGAAATGCTTGGAAAAGGAGAACTAACGGCCTTAACAAAGAAAATAGGATGCAACGATAAAAAACTCAAAGAATTGTTATGCATTATTAAAGGTCTGGACCCAAAGCCTGGTAGCTCATTTTCAGCCGAAATTCAGCAAATTACAAAACCAGACCTTATTGTGAGAAACAATAATGGTACCTGGTTAGTAGATCTTAATAGATCAACATTACCTACAATAAATGTAAATGAAGATTATGCAAAAAAACTGTCACAAATGGATGCAGATAAAAAGGTCGATAGCTTTGCCACTCAAGCTCTCTCTTCGGCAAGATGGCTAAAACGAGCGTTAGAGCAAAGAAACCTTACAACATTAAAGATAACTGCGGAAATAGTTAAGAAGCAGAAAGAATTTTTAGAAAAGGGGATTGATTTTTTAGAGCCTCTTTCTCTTAAAGACATTGCAGAAGCGGTAAAGATGCATGAAAGTACAGTTAGTCGAGTAACAAATGGATTACTGATCGCAACTCCTAAAGGTAGTTTTCCTTTAAAATCTCTATTTAGTGTGACAATTGAGACTAAAGACAGTAATTTGGGTACCTCTGCTGCTGCAGTAAGAAACATGATTAAGAACATCCTAAAAGATGAAAAAAGGGAAAAACCATTTAGCGACGAATTAATTGCTAAACTAGTTAGTAAGAAAGGTGTCAAGCTTGCGAGAAGGACGGTAGCAAAATATAGAGAGATGCTAAACATCCCATCATCATCCGAAAGAAAAAGAAGAGCAAAGCTGGAACTAATTACGAGCAATTAATCTTATAGTTAATATTTTTTTAGAAATGAGGAAATTTATCCTCATTTCTAAAAAATAACTATTCTTCTTTCATGATCCCAAAAGAGCTTAACTTCCTATATTCAGTTTCGATTTCTTGATCATTGTCATCAAAATGAACCAACTTCAGTCCTAGATTAAGCTCTTGATTGAATGCTTTATCCAATTCTTTAATGGTATTCTCAAAAATTTCAGATCTCATCTTAAATCCTCCTTTTTCTGCTAAAAGAGGTGCATTTATTATGCCAATCAAGGGCAAATTAGCTCTTTTTACTGTCCTTAAATACTTCAATAATAGCTGAAACATGATCTTCACTGAGATCAAACCTTTTTCTTAAAGTTTCTATCTTTTCTTCTTCCTCTTCAGAGATTTCTCCATCTAATAAAGCATTAGCAACTTCGGCTTCAAGAATAGCCTTTCTTCTTGCCACTTGATTGGCAAAAGCATTAGCAACGATACCTGTAAGCAGGGCAACCACACATACCCCCATAATAGCGGTAATTGCACCAATAATTTTACCAGCTGGGGTCAACGGTGAAACATCCCCATATCCAACTGTAGTTAGCGTTATTAATGACCACCACATTGTTTCCGGTATGGATCTGAATTTTTCGGGCTGAGCGTTATGCTCAGCAACGTACATCATGGCAGATGAAAAGAAGAGAGCTATCGCAAAAAGATATAAAGCTGCAACGAATGAGCTTCTCTCGTGACTAATAGCGGACCAAAGATCCTCTAGAGCCGTTGAATAATGTGAAATCTTAAGTAATCGAAGTAGTCTTAATACCCTTAACCACCTTAAATCTACGCTTACTATGAATAAAGCCAAAATGCTCGGCACTATCGCCAGAAAATCTATAATTCCAGTAAAACTAAAAATATAACTAAACCGCTTCCCCAAATTGGAGGAATACACTGTATCTTTTTTTGCAGCGCTAGCCCAGATACGAGCCACGTATTCAATTGAAAAAATTATTACTGAAAAAATCTCGAAATACATAAAAATTATTGAATACTTGCTACTTAAACTTGGAACAGACTCAAGAGAAACAGCAATTAAATTGAGTAATATAAGTACTGATAATATTACTTCTGTATACCAGCTGATTGTGTCATCTGGTTTACTCTTATCTAGGATTTCAAGTAAACGCTCCTTTGTAATCATAAACAGCAAGCTCTTTTTTTCATAATTTTCTAGTTATTTACACCCATGCCTTACTTTTAGGTTTTTTACTTGCATCTCTTTTCATCATCTCACTAAAGGCATTAGCAAATTTTCTGTGGGCTTCCCTATTCTTTTTAAGAGATGCGTTCAAAGGTATAACCAAATCACCATCTGTTCTAAAGAAGGGCTTTTCATAGTCAGGATAGTTTTTTAATAGATCGCTAACTGCTTCCAAAATTTTCTTTTCAGCTTCTTCCATTTTTCTCTAAGACTATTTCTGCTCACTAAGTTGATTCCTTATAGATACCACAATTGTCCAATTATCTCGAATATATTTGGGCATTGCTGAATTTTCTTTACTTACTCTCTTTACAAAACTTCTAAAATCGAAATCTTTTTTTGCAAAACTTATAGTATCAAAACTTGTTGAACGTACTTTCATTGGTTCGGTAATTTTCATTGGTTCATTAATATTATTGGAATTGTAAGTCTTAGTTTTCTTGAGTACCTTTATTAATGGTTTAATTTCCTTAGATTCAAGTTTAACGATTGGAATTACTTTTTTGTCGCTGTCGATTAAATTATCTACTTTAGTGTTAGAGGCAGCAGCTAAAAGAGTTGGTGAACTTAACTTATTATTCTCTTTTTGCCAGACTGCTTTGACTTTCTTTAGGTAAGGTTTGTTATATTTACTGTTCCTAGAATGATAATATTTTATCGCCGTATCCCAAGATCCATGCCTTTTATAGAGTCTTTTTAAAAATCTAGCCCCATAATCTATATTAATTGCCGGGTCCATCATTTGGCTAACACCTTTAAAATATTTATGATGCCACTTATAATTTATTTGCATGCATCCTAAATCAACATTTCTCACTCCCCTTTTTAATTTTGCTTTCAGATCTTTTATTGCGTCTGTCTTTGTCTCAAAATATGCGCTGTTACCACCAGCATTTAGTGTCCAAGGCCAAGATCGAGTAACTCCCGCAACTTTGCCATATCCAGACTCAACTCTAGCAATACTTAATAATATGTTTTTTGGTAATTGATATTTTTCTTCCGCTTTTCCAGCCAATTTTTCACACTTTAACCGATCCTGATTATGATCTAATACTTGCGAATGTGCTGGTGTCATAAATGACATCCAAATCCAAATACCGAAAAATAAAGGAAAGAGAAATAAAAAAATTGAAGCAAATCTGTTGATGGGCATAAAGAAAAAGTGCAATGAACATGCCAACTTTTACAGAATTATTTTTTTCTAACCTCTACTATTTCCAAGCCTTTCATAATTGGACCGTTTTTGTGAAAAAGAAGTCTAGCTATGATTGTAGCCGCACATCTTGTCTCATTTTCGCTAGATATAACAGGCAACCCGCATTCCCCAACCAGCGCTCCAGTGAAGTTATCTTGGACCATCATAATTTTTTGGCCCTCTCTTGTCATAAATATGATTTCCTTTCGATCTAGGTCGTATCCCATAAACCCTGAAAAAACTACCTTTATTCCATTTAATTCTTTGAAATTTCTCTGATATACATCTATTCTTTTTATCTCTTCGTTTAATTTATCAACCTGCTTCTTGTGATCTTTCTTCAGCTCTAACATAGTTGATTTATAATCAGGCTCTTTAAGCACACCTTTCTGCTTCTGATTTTCTCCCGAATTATTTAAATTTATTTCATAGTTTTCAATTAACTGCTTTTGAATGCCTAGCTGTTTGGTCAATCTAACAATCTTCTTTTCAAGCTCTTCTGATTTATCTAAAATTTCCTTTTTTTTAGGTAAATTTTTTAATTCCTCTTCTAAAGCTTTATTTCTTGCAATTAGGTTGTTATTTTCCTTGTCTAGTGAAGTTATTTTTTTGTTTGCTTCTACCAATTCAGATAGTTTTTCTTCTTGTCCTTCATTCAAACTCTTAAGCTTTTTAATTTCTGTTAAAAGATCTTTAGTTTTACTTTCTACTAATTTTTTTCTGTTTTCCTGATCTACCAACTCGAATTTTAATTTTTCAACTTTTGCTTCAGTCTCTTTCTTTTCATTAAGAAGAGCATTTAAAGCAATTTCTGTATCTAAAAATTTTTGTTCTATATTCTTAAGTCCAGCTTTCTTATTTTCTAAATTACTATTAATAAGTTCCAGATCTTTTAGCTTTGACTCTTTTTTTGACTGCAGATTTTGCTTACTGCCCTCCGATACCTCAGAATTAATTAAATCAACTTCAACTAAATATGCAATTATCTCTTCAGAATATAGCGTTAATCCAAAGAAACTCACCCCTGTAAAAACAAGTAACGATTTTAAATCTAAAGCGAACAAATAGCGCATGTTATTTCTCAACTAATAATAATTTTAAGTCACAGTTTATAACAATCTTTTAAGGCTAATTGACTTTATACTTCAATAAGGTAAATATGCAAAGCTCATAAAAATTAAAATTTGGCATAAAATGCGAACCGCAAAGATTCTGAGAGAAACAAAAGAAACAAAAATAAGCTTAAGCTTAGATTTAGACGGATCTGGAGTATCCAACATAAACACAGGTATCGGCTTCTTTGATCACATGCTGGAACAATTGTGTTATCATTCCATGATTAATTTAGAACTTAGGGTTTCTGGAGATCTAGATATAGATTTCCATCATAGTGTGGAGGATTGTGGAATATGCTTAGGTAAAGCTTTCAATAAAGCTTTAGGTGACAAAAAAGGCGTCAATAGATACGGTTTTTACATGTTGCCAATGGATGACGCCCTTGTAAGAGTTGCCTTGGATTTCTCTGGAAGAACATACTTTAATTGGGGTGTTATATTTCCGAATAGTCGAATAGGGAATTTCGATACTGAGTTAGTTAGAGAATTTTTTCAGGCATTTTCATCTAATGCTAAAATGACCTTACATATTCAGAAATTAGATGGTTTCAATAGCCATCATATATGTGAGGCTGTTTTTAAAGGCTTTGGGCGTTCAATTAAATCAGCTGTACGAAAAGACGAAACAAACAAAGAAATTCCTTCGACAAAAGGCATTTTATAGCGATGAAAATTGTAATTGTTGATTATCAGAGCGGAAATTTACATTCTGCTTTGAAATGTTTTCAATTGGCAGCCTCTGGTACAAAAAGAGCAAAGGTAACTATCTCCTCCAATTTTAAGGATATTGAGAATGCAGACAGAATAGTCCTACCAGGTGTAGGCTCCTTCAATTTTTGTAAATCTAGATTGTTTGAAAATACTTCTCTAATGAAGGCATTACACGAACGAGTCATTGACAAAAAAGTGCCCTTTCTTGGTATCTGCGTAGGAATGCAACTTCTAGCTTCACAGGGAAATGAAGGAGAGGCTTGCAACAGTGGACTCAACTGGATTTCAGGAACAGTAAAGAAAATTGAGGTAAAAAAGCATCTGAAGGTACCCCATATGGGGTGGAATAATTTGGACTTTATACTCTCCCATGAATTGTTTAAGAATATATATTCAAAGGATCATTTTTATTTTGTGCATTCCTACAATTTTCAAGTAACTAATAGTAAAAATTTACTAGCTACAACGGACCATGGTGAAAAGATTACGGCAGCAATTATGAAAGATAATATTTTCGGGGTCCAGTTTCACCCCGAAAAAAGTCAATTGCCTGGGATAGAGTTGATTAAAAACTTTATAAAATTGAATTATTAGATAAAAAGTCAGTTAGCCTTTACCCACTCCTGAGCCCTACAAAAAAAAGCAATGCAACCTGAAACAGCTAACTTTTTCTTTGATAGCAATTCCATTTTTGAGTTATAAACCTTATCTTTGGTTGGATCCCATATCTTACCACTGGAAAACTTTCCGTTTCCATCATCTTTCATGTCCCAGACCAATAATTTTCCTTTATGCTCATATTTTTTTGAGATTTTACCTTTCTTATCAACCGCATTTTCTATAATACCACAGCTGAGCGACTTATTTTTCTCACATGGAGAAAACTTTATCAAAAGATAACCTCCTGTTTCTTCACTGACCTCTGTCTTGAAGGTACCAGACATTGTGCCTGAAAAAGCACTAGAAAAAGAAAATATTAAAAAAATCGTAAATAAAATAATATTTTTCATTTGTTCCCCAATTTTTAATTGTCTTAATAAAAGTTCTCAGTACATATAATATAATAATAATAATACTTTATTTGCTTTGCGGGAACAAAAAATTGAACTTTTATCCAGCTATAGATATAAGAATGGGCAATTGCGTTCGACTTGAAAAAGGCAATGTGCAAAAAGAAAAGATTTTTAATCCTAACCCAGTTGTGCAAGCACAAGAGTTTGAAAAAGCCGGATGCGAGTGGCTTCATATTGTTGATTTAGATGGTGCTATTGGCGGTGTGCAAACAAATAGTGAAATAATAAAAGATATTAGGTTAAAAACTGGATTAAAGATCCAACTCGGTGGTGGGATTAGAAATATTGAAACAATAAAGTTCTGGAAAGATCTAGGAATAGATCGGGTAATTTTGGGAACATTGGCCGTTACCAATAGAGAAATAGTCATGAATGCAATTGAAAAGCTGGGCGAAGGAATAGGTATAGCTCTGGACTCAAGAGCGAATTATGTTGCGACAAACGGTTGGGTAGAAGACTCTAGCAAAAATATCTTTGAATTAGCAAAATCTTATGAAGAGACTGGGATCGAAGTTATTATCTTCACAGATATAGATAAAGACGGCCTTATGCAGGGTTTAAGCCTTGATAGGACAAAAGCGCTGGCAGAAAAAGTTAACATACCAATAATAGCTTCCGGTGGACTTAACGGTATAAACGACCTGAAAAAAGCTAAAGATATTATTCCTAACATGGATGGTATTATCTGCGGGAAAGCATTATATGAAGGTAAAATAGATATCAGAAATGCTGTAAAGATTCTAAAACATGCTTAAGATAAGAATAATTCCCTGTTTGGATGTAAAAAATGGTCGAGTGGTAAAAGGAACTAATTTTATTGACTTAAAAGATGCGGGAGATCCAGTAGCCGTTGCCGAAGAATATAATAAAAATGGAGCCGACGAACTTTGTTTCCTTGATATAGCGGCCAGTCAAGAAAATAGAAAAACTACATATGAAATAGTACAAAGAACTGCAGAAAAATGCTTCATGCCCTTAACAGTTGGGGGAGGTGTAAGAAATGTTTTCGATGTTGAAACACTATTACTATCTGGTGCTGATAAAGTTAGCTTTAATAGTGCTGCTGTATCTAACCCAGATGTTATTTCTTTGGCTGCAAATAAATTTGGCAGTCAATGTATCGTTGTTGCGATTGACGCAAAATTAAGCTCTAGTTTGGAAACATGGGAAGTGTTTACACATGGTGGCTCACGAGGAACAGGGATAAAAGTAATAGAGTTTGCTAGAGAAATGGAAAAAAGAGGAGCAGGTGAAATATTACTTACCTCCATGGATAGAGATGGCACTAGGGAAGGTTATGATTTGGAACTAACAAAATCAATAACTAACAGAGTAAACATTCCAGTGATAGCGTCGGGTGGTGTGGGTAAGGTTGAGCATCTTCTTGATGGAATTAAACAAGGTAATGCGTCTGCTGTTTTAGCTGCATCCATTTTTCACTACAAAGAAATTTCAATACAAGAAGCGAAGAAATTTTTGCATGACGCTAGTATTCCTGTGAGGATGTTATGAATGATATTTTAATCAAACTGGATGAAGTTATTAATGAGCGTAAAGAACAAAATAAAGATAACTCTTACTCAGCAACTCTTTTAAATGCGGGTGTAGAAAAATGTGCGGAAAAGTTTGGGGAAGAAGCTGTCGAATTAATTATTGCATGCCTCAGCAAAGAGAATAACTCCATAGTGCATGAAGCTGCGGATACTCTTTATCATTTAAATGTATTAATGAGATCAAAAAATATATCTATAAAAGAAGTTCTAGAAGAACTTTCCAAAAGAGAAGGCGTTTCAGGATTAAAAGAAAAAGAAAATAGAGGACCTAAGAAATGATAGAAGAAATTATAAAAATAACTGAAAAGGTTCTCCTGGCCCTAATCGGGATAGCAACAGTTTTTGCAACATGTCAGGAAATCTATTATCTGATTTTGCAGCAATCAGTTCAATTGGCTGATTTATTGCTCTTATTTATATACACAGAAGTTTTAGGGATGGTAGCTGTATTTTATAAAAGCAGGCGTATTCCTATTCTTTTGCCTCTTTTTATCGCTATAACTGCTCTCAGCAGAATGATAATACTTCAGGGTAAGGGTTCTGATCCTGAGAACCTAATTTATGAGGCAGGTGCAGTTTTACTTCTTGCTATAGCTTGTCTTATCGTAAGCCAAAAGAGTGTGTCTTTAGAAGCTAATACAAATAAAGTCGATAATTTTGATTTGAAAAAATAGTGAAATAGAATTAACTTTGATAATATTTGTAGAGGGAGAAGAAAATGGATGGTGGAAGCTTAGGAGCTATGTTTGTCTTTGTTTTTATTATTTGCGTTGCTATCTGTGCACTAATATTCGCGCTAGAAGCTCATAGAAAAGATAACGAGTAATTTTTTCTTTAAAAAAAAAAAAACCGACTATCTTTTTAAAAGAGATAAAAAAATGAAAAAGTTAGTTGTTATTATAATAGTTATGGTTTTGTCCCCTTTGTTATCTTTTGCCTCACCAGAAAAGATTTTTTCTTTCAAATCTATAGATGGTGGAGAAATAAACCTTGGAGATTTCAAGGGTAAAGCTGTTTTAATAACAAACACTGCTTCACGGTGCGGATTTACTAGGCAATATGAGGGGTTACAAAGTCTACACAACAAATATGAAGGCAAAGGGCTGGTGGTCTTGGCAATACCTTCTAACGATTTTAATCAAGAACTAGCGACAGAAAAAAAAGTGAAAGAGTTTTGCGATGTAAATTTTGGTCTTACAATGCCTATGAGTGAGATCACTTCTGTCAGAGGCAGATCAGCCCATCCTTTCTACAAATGGTTGAAAAATGAACATGGTTTCCAGCCAAATTGGAATTTTTACAAAGTATTAGTCGATAAGGAAGGTCAGTTTGTACAAAGCTTTAATTCGTTGGTTAAACCCAATTCCAGAAAACTGTTGAAAATGGTTGACGAAGTCATAAATCGGCCTTAAGGCATATAAATAAAAGTTCAGGAGACAATAAATATGCGAAACTTTTTACTTTTAACATCACTTGTTTTGTTAGCCTCATGTTCATCAATGGACATTCCATGGGTTCCATTCATTTGATACGGATAGTGCCCCGATAGGAATAATGTTATATTGGGGCATTTTTCAGGCTTTTCTTTTTTTGGGAGAGTTATTTCAGATTGCTTAGTAAAAAATATAATTGCATTTGAGAACTTCTTAGTAAAATATAGTCATTTGTAATATCTATTTAGGAGAATAAAAATGAAGTCTATCGGCCATTTCATAAATGGAAAAGAAATTTCCGGCAAGTCTGACCGTCGTGGGAAGATTTTTAATCCAGCTACAGGAGAAGTACAAGCTGAAGTGGCTTATGCTGAAAAGTCTGAACTAGACTCTGCGGTAGATTTGGCCAAGCAGGCTCAGGAAAAGTGGGCAGAGGTTAATCCACAGAAACGAGCTAGAGTAATAATGAAGTTCGTAGAACTTCTTCACAGAGATATGAAAAAGCTAGCGGAGGTATTATCTTCAGAGCATGGGAAAACATTGCCTGATGCGGAAGGAGATATTATCCGGGGGTTAGAAGTTGCGGAGTTTTGTATAGGAGCACCTCATTTACTTAAAGGTGAATTTACAGATAGTGCTGGACCAGGAATAGATATGTATTCTATGAGACAGCCTCTTGGTGTAGTAGCTGGAATTACACCTTTTAATTTTCCTGCGATGATTCCTATGTGGAAATTTTGTCCAGCGATAGCCGCAGGCAATGCATTTATTTTAAAACCCTCCGAAAGAGATCCTTCAGTACCGATGCTTCTAGCAGAACTTATGATTGAAGCTGGTTTACCTAAAGGCATACTTCAGGTAGTGAATGGTGATAAAGGTGTCGTGGACGCTATTCTTGACAATGATACAATTGAAGCGGTCGGTTTTGTGGGAAGCACACCCATTGCTGAATACATTTACACCAAAGGTTGTGCCTCAGGAAAAAGAGTCCAGTGCTTTGCAGGAGCCAAAAATCATATGCTTATAATGCCTGACGCAGACATGGATCAAGCAGCGGATGCACTTGTAGGAGCGGGTTTTGGCGCAGCCGGAGAACGCTGCATGGCTATATCAGTTGCAGTTCCAGTTGGCGAAAAGACTGCTGATAGTTTAATTGAGAAGTTAATTCCAAAAATTGAAGCTCTAAAAATTGGGCCTTATACAGCAGGAAATGATGTTGATTTTGGACCAGTAGTAACTAAAGAGGCTCAACAAAAGATATTAGGCTTAGTTGATAAAGGCGTGGAAGAAGGCGCATCTTTAAAGGTTGATGGTAGAAATTTCAAAATGCAGGGATATGAGAATGGCTTTTTTGTTGGTGCTTGTCTGTTTGATAATGTGACGAGTGAAATGGAAATCTATCAACAAGAAATTTTTGGTCCAGTACTTTCAACCGTAAGAGCAAAAAATTATGAAGAAGGCTTAAATCTGATAAAAACAAATCAATACGGTAATGGGACTGCTATTTTTACAAGAGATGGGGACACAGCGAGAGATTTTTCAAACAGAGTTAACGTGGGCATGGTAGGAGTAAATGTCCCTATTCCTGTTCCTTTAGCTTATCACACGTTTGGAGGATGGAAAAAATCAGCTTTTGGTGATCTAAATCAACATGGTCCCGACGCCTTTCGTTTTTACACTAAAACGAAAACTATAACTTCACGCTGGCCAACTGGAATTAAAGAAGGGGCAAGCTTTTCTATCCCAACCATGGAGTGAAGTGTGGAATTTGCTCTCTCTGAAGAACAAAACATTCTATTCAATACTGCTAAAGAGTTTGGTAACGAATTTATTGCTCCCCATGTTTATGAATGGGAAAAAAAAGAAGAAATCCCCCGTGACACTTTGAAAAAGGCTGGTGAATTAGGTCTTGGGGGTATGATCGTACCAGAGAAGGATGGCGGAGCTGGGATGACAAGATTAGACGGCACTCTTGTTTTTGAAGCTTTGGCAATGTCTTGCCCCTCAGTCTCTTCATTTATCTCTATACACAATATGTCCGCTTGGGTGATTTCCAAAAGAGGAAGTCAAAAAATTAAGGATAATTTTCTTCGTAAACTCATATCCTTGGAAGAAGTTTGTTCATACTGCCTGACAGAACCAGGTTCCGGCTCAGACGCTGCAGCTCTAAAAACGAAAGCGAAAATCACTAATGAGGGATATAGCTTATCCGGATCTAAATCTTTCATTTCAGGGGGAGGCTTTTCAGATCTTTATGTGGTTTTGGCTCGTACTGGAGATGATAGCCCAAAGGGCATATCGATGGTACTTGTCAGGGATGGGAATCAGGGACTTAGTTTCGGGAAAAAAGAGCAAAAAATGGGGTGGAAAGCTCAACCCACTGCAGTCGTGCAATTTGATGAATGCACCATCCCTGCTGACAATCTTGTTGGGGAAGAGGGTGCGGGTTTTAATTATGCCATGGAAGGTCTTGACGGGGGTCGCCTTAATATCGCCGCTGCCTCGCTTGGTGGTGCCCAAAAATCGCTTGAAATTGCTAAGAATTATTCAAAAGAGAGAAAAGCTTTTGGCAAACCAATTGGTAAATTTCAAACTATAGAATTTAAATTAGCTGATATGGAAACGCAACTAGAGGCAGCAAGATTATTTTTGAGAAGTGCTGCTTGGAAGTTGGATAATAAAAACCCAGACGCTACTGTATCAGTTGCTATGGCAAAAAGACTTGTTACGGACATAGCCTTTGATGTTTCAAACAATGCTCTTCAAATCCTTGGTGGTTATGGATACCTCGAAGAATATGGCATAGAAAAAATTGTAAGAGACCTTCGAGTTCATCAAATTCTTGAAGGTACTAATGAAATAATGCGGGTAATAATAGCTAGATCCATTTTAGCTGACTGATTATGGACAAAGACATTTTTATAAGAAAAAATGGTTATGCTGGACACATTACCCTTAATCGACCAGAAGTTTTAAATTCACTAACATATCAGATGATACAGTCGATTGAGGTGGCCTTAGATGAATGGGAAAATGATAAGAATGTAAGCTTAGTTGTGATAGATGCGTTAGGCGATAGGGCCTTCTGTGCAGGTGGAGATATACAGATACTTTATGAAAATGGCTCAAAAGGCAACTTTCAATACGGTCAAAAATTCTGGGCAGATGAATACAGATTAAATGAGAAAATATTCAAATACAAAAAACCCTTTTTCGCTTTTATGCAGGGATTCACCATGGGAGGGGGCGTTGGTATCTCTTGCCATGGAAGTCACAGAATAGTAGGAGAAACAAGTCAAATAGCGATGCCAGAGTGTAGCATTGGACTGGTACCAGATGTAGGTGGTTCATATTTGTTAGCTAAACTGGAAGGTAATTTAGGTATTTTCTTAGGAGCAACTGGAAAAAGAATGAAAGCGGGTGATGCAATCTTTTGTAATTTCGCTGACTTTTTTATACCAGAAGCAAAATGGGTAGAAACGAAATCAGTATTATTCGAAACAGGTAAAGTAGCTTCAATTGACCAGTTTGTGTCAAAAACGCCTCCTTCAAAAATAAAAGAAAACAAAAATATAATTTATGACTCAATGACGGATGTGGGTATCGATACAATAGAGAGCTGCTTGCAAAATCCTTTATTTGAAAAAGAGTTAAGAAATTTCAAAAGTAACTCGCCATTGGCAGTAGCCTATACGATTACTATGCTAAAGGACCAGACTGTCTCTAGAAAGATTTCAAACGCCTTAGATAAAGAGTATCAATATACAGCTAGATCCCAAGAATTTGGAGATTTTCAGGAAGGAATTAGAGCAGCAGTGATTGACAAAGATAGAAATCCAAAGTGGAAGCATGCTAATATAAAAGAGGTTACCCAAGAGGACCTAAACTTGTTTTTGAAACCAATGTCACGCAAAAAAATGGAGGAATAGATGAAAATAGGATTTATCGGATTGGGAAATATGGGTGCACCTATGGCAAGAAACCTTATAAAAGCCCAAGAAAATATAGTTGGTTTTGATGTTTACCCCTCAAACGTTGACGATATTCCGCAGAACAGTATTAAAGAAATAGCCTCAGAATGCAGTATTATTTTCACAATGTTACCTGATGGCGAAATTTTAAAAAAAGTATACAGTGAACTCGTGCCTATTTGTAATAAAGGTACAATATTAGTCGATTGTTCAACGGTAGATGTTGATAGTGCTTTGCATGTTGCTAATGAATCAGCATCTAGAGGCCTTTTTGCAATGGATGCTCCAGTATCTGGCGGGGTAGTTGGGGCAGAAAAAGGTACCCTAACTTTTATGGTTGGTGGAGACGCAGAAGCCTATAATAAGGTAGAGCATTTTTTTGGAATCATGGGACAAAAATCTGTTTTATGCGGAAAGTCAGGTACAGGGCAATCTGCAAAAATATGTAATAATATGATTCTAGGTATATCTATGATCGGCGTATGTGAGTCCTTCAACCTTGCTGAAAAACTAAATCTTAGTTGGGAAAGGTTATATGATGTTGTTTCCACATCATCGGGATCATGTTGGTCTGTGAATACTTACTGCCCTGCTCCAGGAATTGGACCGGAAAGCCCTGCAGACAGAGATTACCAACCTGGATTTGCAGCAGACTTGATGCTTAAAGACCTAAAACTAGCAAAGGCTGCAGCAGCGTCTGTTGATGCTCCTACGGCTTTAGGAAAGCACGCTACTGAAATTTATGAAAATTTTCTGGAAAATGGCGGTAAAGGTAGAGACTTTTCTGCCATACTTCCTTATTTGGCCAAAAGATTATAGTTTTAATTTTGAACTAAAAATATTAACATAAAATAAAAAAAGAGAGATAAAAATGAAAACAAGAATAACCGAGTTATTTGGAATTGAACATCCCATTATTCAAGGTGGAATGCATTTTGTAGGATTTGCAGAATTAGCGTCTGCAGTTTCAAATGCTGGCGGATTAGGCATAATTACGGGTTTGACACAAAAAACTCCTAAAGATCTTGCAACTGAGATAGCTAGATGTCACGAGATGACAGATAAACCCTTCGGAGTAAATCTGACTTTTCTTCCTGCCTTTACTGCGCCTGACTACCCAGGTTACATCGATGCAGTTATTGACGGTGGTATAAAAATTGTTGAAACTGCTGGACGAAATCCTCAACCCTATATGGAACAACTGAAAAAAGCAGATATAAAGGTAATCCATAAGTGTACATCGGTAAGGCATTCACTTAAGGCCGAGGCAATTGGGTGTGATGCCGTTTCAGTAGATGGATTTGAGTGTGGAGGACATCCCGGTGAAGATGATATGCCTAACATGATATTACTACCCAGAGCCGCAGAAGAACTGAAAATTCCTTTTGTTGCATCAGGGGGAATGGCTGACGCAAGAAGCCTAGTAGCTTCTCTTGCCATGGGAGCAGATGGAATGAATATGGGAACTCGGTTTATGGCAACCAAAGAGGCTCCTTGCCATGAAAATGTGAAAGAGGCAATTATAAATGCTAGTGAGTTAGATACTAGACTGGTTATGAGACCTATACGAAATACAGAGAGAGTTCTAAATAATTCAGCTGTTGAAAGGCTTTTAGAAAAAGAAAAAGAACTAGGATCAAAAATAAAAATAGAGGATATTATGGACGAGGTAGCAGGAGTTTACCCGAAAGTAATGCTTGATGGTGAAATGAATGCTGGAGCATGGTCATGTGGAATGGTGGCAGGTTTAATTAACGATATACCCTCATGCAAGGAACTTATTGACGGAATAATGGCAGAGACCGAGGCTTTGATTAAGAAAAGGTTAGAAGGAATGCTTACTGCTTAAAGTAATTTATACCTTAAACTTGGGAATTCTCTTTTCTGCTATAGATTTTAGACCTTCTTGAAAGTCTTCAGACGCCAAGCACTTTTGAATACGTCCAGCAATAACGCTCTTTTTTTCTGATGCCATCTCTATTTCATTAATTGTCATTTTCATCCCAGAAACCGCCGTTGGAGACAAATCAAAAAATTGTTTTGCAAAAACTTTAGCTGTTTCCAAGACATTACCTCCCTCTTCAACTATCTGATCCAGGAAACCCATTTTACTTAGCTCTTCTCCATACTTCTTTCTTGCTAAAAGAAGGAGTTCTCTGGTTGTTTGCAAATCGAAAATAGAGAGAAATCTTTTTATTCCATTTAAATGGTAATGAATACCTAGCTTTGCTGGTGGTACCATGATTTCTAAATCCAGCTTAGAAATTCTAAAATCACAAGCACAAGCTAATTCTACCCCTCCACCATATGCATTTCCATTGAAAGCGCAGATAGTAGGAAGAGGAAAATTTTGTATTGTGTCACAGAGGTCTGACATATCATTTGACAAAGATTTATTTCCTTTAGATTTCTTACGCGTTATAGAGACAATTTCTGAAAAGTCTGCTCCTGCACAAAAAACCTTTCCTTTTCCAGTGATAATAAGAGCAGCAATATCTGAATGATCCTGATCTTCAAGCAAAAGCCTTATTAAAAGCATATCTTGAACAGTTAACGAATTTCTTTTACTAGGAGAATTTAAATATAAAACCCCTACACCATTTTCTTTTATTAATTCGGGAGAAGCCATTAACTTGGGTATACCTCCAGATAAAATTCATGTTAAAATACTTAAGCACTCTTTTACACGAAAATAATATTTTATATCATAAATTTTTATATCTTTCTGATTCAATTATTTCCCAAAGCACTTGTGCATAGCGAACTTCAAAATCTAGACTTCAAATTTTTTGGAAAATTCCTTATGGAAAACGTCTTTCTTGTAAAACTTGGTCTTTCCCTTTCCTAGGAAATACAAAATGTCTCCTCCTAGAAATCTTATGTCTCTTGGATCATGACTAACTAAAAGAATAGAAAGCTTGTCTTTCTTCGCAATTGATATCAATAACTTTAAAATATCTGATTTAAGTACAAAATCTAAAGCGGAAAAAGGCTCGTCTAGTAATAAAATGGGCTTCTTCCTTAACAAAGATCTTGCGATAGCTACTCGACTTCTTTGTCCACCCGATATATTTTCTGGCAACCTATCCTTTTCTTCAAATAAATTTACTTTTTTCAGAATTTTATAAACAATTTCCTTGTTTTGATTCGTCATTCTAGCGCTTGGACCCAAGCCTAAAACAACATTCTGAGCAACTGAAATATGAGGAAATAAATTATTTTCTTGAAAGAGTATATCAATCGGTCGATCTTTAGGTTCCAATGACGAGAGAGTTTTATTCTTGTACAGCAACTCACCTTCCCTGATTGGCAAGAACCCTGAAAGACCAAGTAAAACTGTGCTCTTTCCAGTTCCAGAGGGTCCGAACAATGCCAAATGATTTCCCTTTTTTAAAACAAAATCACAATTAACTGAAAAATTTCCATTTTTAATTGAGCATTTTTTTGCGCAAAGTTGCATAATAAAACCCTTTTTCAATAATCCAAAACGAACTCAAAGCTAAGATCAAAAGTAGTAACGCTACCGCATATGCCTCATCCATTCTATAGCTTCCCATTAGTCGATATAGGTACATAGGCAATGTTGAACTCTCACTTCCTGAAAACAATACTATTATTCCTAGATCTCCAATTGATAGAGCAAATACCAAGGCAAAAGCGAACCTAATGGGAAACTTCATCAAAGGAAAGTAGATTTCAAATATTTGTTTAAAATTTGACAAACCAAGACTTCTCATAATATGTCCATACCTCTTCGTTATTTTAACAAACCCAGGCAGCAATATTGTCAGAGAAAAGGGTATTGTAAGAATACCGTTTACTAAACCCGTCAAAACAAGAGAATTTTCAGAGATATCGATATATTTAAAAAGAGCTAGAAAAATAGCAGTTCCTAATACTAGAGGTGATATACAAATCAAGCTAAAGGTTCCAATTTCTAAAACTAACTTCCTTAAACTTTCTTCCTTAACAATAGTAAAACTAAGAACAACGGAAATACATAGGTTTACAGTAGCGGCCAGAAAAGCCACTAGTAGTGAGTTCAACAAAGCACTAAACACGAATGTTTCAACCGAAAAAATATTAGGTATGCCTTTACAAAAGATTATTATTGGTGGCATAGATATAAATATAGCTAGCGTAGCAACGCTTAAAAAATCTAAACCCTGTTGTAATCTATTTTTGGCGATATAGTTTTCAGCCTTCAATATTAATGAGTTTTCAAAAACAGGCTTAGCAGATATTTTAAAAGAGATTATCAAGATTAAAATCATTATAATTAACTGATACAAAGAAAGCCTAGCCGCTACACCAAGGTTACCGTCGAAAATAATTGATTGATATATAGCTAATTCTAGTGTTGTAGATCCCGGTCCACCTCCCAATATTAAGGCAATGGAAAAAGTTAAGCAGCAAAATAAAAAAATGATAGTAAAAATACTGGGTATTATTTTTATTAGCATTGGTAATTCCAAATACTTAAAATATTCTTTTCTACTAAAATTTAGTTGCCTAGCCAATCTAAAGTGTTCTGACGGTATCATCAACCATCCAGAAAGAATTAAGCGGACAGCAAAAGGCAAATTTATTAATATGTGACCAATTAGAATACCTTGAAGTCCATAAATCGATATTTTCTCGAAACCAAAAAAATCTAATATTTGATTGGGTGTTCCATTGAATCCAAAAATCTTAATTACTGTTAATATCACTATTAGTACGGGCAAAACGAACATAACATTCATAAGCCTGACTAAAATATTCTTCCCTGGAAAATTATTTCTAAAGATAGATCTGGAAATTGGTATAGCTAAGCAAACTGAAAGTAGCGCAGATAAAAAACCTTGAAATAACGTAAAAATTAATATTTCTCTTTCATAATGACTTATGAAAAAACTAAATTGGGAGTTCACCAATAGGATTATTATAGATCCCAGTGAGAGAAAAGAAACTCCCAAAAATATTATGTATCCTAAAAATTTTATTTTCTTATTGCCAGTTTCCAAACCTGAAGTGCTTTTGAAGTCAAATCAGGAACGGACTTTGGTTGAAGGTAGATAGCTTTGTCTTTTGCTACTTTAATATCAAATGCCTCTGGCAAAGCTAATTTTGGATTCTTTGCTGGGTACATCCAATTTGTGGTTGGAATAATTGATTGAGCTGTATCCGAGATCAAAAAAGTCATGAAGGATTTCGCCAATTTCCTTTTTGATGTTTTAGCAGTAATAGCCGCAACTTCGATCTGCATTAAGTGGCCCTCTTTAAAGATAGCTGCTTTCTTTGAAAAATCTTTTTCCGCAATAATGTGATAAGCTGGGGATGTCGTATAAGAAAGTACACCATCTGCTTCTCCTTCAAGAAAAAGACCATATGCTTCTGACCACCCCGGGGTCACAGTAACTATGTTATCGGACATTTTTTCCCACACAGCTTTACTGTCACTTCCAAACACCTTCTGTATCCATAAAATAAGTCCTAATCCAGGTGTCGAGCTTCTAGGGTCTTGAATGACCAGCCTTATATCAGAGTCGACCAACTCTTTAAAGGACTGAGGAATTTTCTTGGTTTTACTTCCGTCAAAAATAAAAGCAAAAAACCCCCAATCAAAAGGAAGAAAGGTATCGTCCTTCCATTGGATTGGCAAATCTAGCTCAATATTTAAGCCATTAGGCAAAAATAATTTTGTTTTTCTCGCCTCTTCCAAAACGTTAGAGTCCAGCCCAAGAACTACATCAGCTTTTGTCTTTTCCCCTTCTAATCTTATCTTTGCTAATAAAGCTGCTCCATCTCCAGCCGATACAAATTTAAGATCACAATTACAACCTTCTTCAAAAGCTTTCTCTATTTTTGGTCCCGGGCCCCATTCTGTATTGAAACTATCATATGTATACACAATTAGTGATGTTTTTTCCTCTGCTAATAACGGCGAGATGAAAGTAAATAGTAAAATTGCAAATAAAATTTTCATACTAAACTCCACAATGTTTATTCAAATTGGTGTCTAGTATTTTCTAAACACCTTTCCTACGCCGGCATTAACCGGTTCAGGTTCTACGGGTCTGTTAAAAACATCTCAGCCGACTGGGCTCCCCGAGGTTCCTACAGTTTAACGATATATTGATCTCTTCTCAAGATCTTTATATCAATTCTAGTAATTTAAGAAAAAACTCTATGGGGAAAAATCCTGGTGTAAAATTAAAAATTTTTCACTCTTGAAAAAAAACCCATAAACAATTTAATATAGTTTCCTAACAAGGTGGTTTTATAATATCCTTACTGCTGGTACTGACGGTAATCGTACGGATGTTGATTACGAAAAAGGAGAAAATATGAGTGTTTTATCATCTCCCTATATGAGCTCGTTCGTTGGCTTTGATAGCCTCTTCGAAGAAATAGAACGTATGTCATCTGCCAAACAATCAACCTATCCAGCGTATGATATCAAAAAAGTATCAAATACAGAATTCGTAATTATTCTTGCTCTTGCCGGCTTTAATCAAGATGATTTGAGTGTGGAAACAAAGAGTGGTGAGTTGACAGTCTCTGGCTGTATAGAAAAAAAATCTCATGCAGAGTTTATCCATAAAGGTATTGCAAAGAGGGCATTCAAACGAACCTTTAGGCTAGCAGACTATATAGAAGTTGATGGAGCAGAATTTAAAGATGGGCTGCTTTCAATCTTCTTGCATAGAGAAATACCCGAAAAAGAAATCCCAAGAAAAATAATTATAAATAAAGAAACAGGAAAATGAAAAAAATTCATCCCTTAATGGTATAATCCATGGATAAAGATAACTTAAAAACAAAAAAAAATGATCTTTTAAAAAAAGTCATCTATAAGGAAAACAAAAGTCTAAAAGAAAAAATAGAAACACTTAAGCTCTCGAGAGAAATTGATAAGGAAAAGTTTGAAAAGGCCATCAAAACAATATTAAAGAAATAGGATCAATTTAGTCTTTTCTTACAAACTGTAAAAATACTAACTGGGCTCAGGAGAAGACAATGAAAAATCTTAGGTCAAATACAGTAACAAAAGGCAATTCGGCATCAGCTGCTAGGTCTCTATGGCTAGCCAGTGGTTTAAAAAATGATGACTTTGGAAAACCCCTTATTGCAATCGCAAACTCGTTTACAGAGTTTGTTCCCGGGCATGTCCATTTACAGGAAGTTGGCAGGCTAATTAATAAAACGATATGGGAAACTGGAGCAATAGCTAGAGAATTCAACACAATAGCTGTTGATGATGGAATAGCTATGGGCCATGACGGAATGCTCTATAGTCTTCCAAGTCGAGATTTAATTGCTGATAGTGTAGAATACATGTGTAATGCGCATTGCGTTGATGCTTTAATATGTATTTCAAATTGTGATAAAATAACCCCAGGAATGCTAATGGCGGGACTAAGGCTCAATATTCCTTTTGTTCTGGTTTCCGGTGGCCCAATGGAAGCAGGTAGAATTTTAAAGGGAAGTGGATTTAGGCGAACCGACCCAATAGAAGCATACGTATCTGCAATGACCCCAAATTATAATCAATCTGAAGCTATGGAAATAGAAGCTGAAGCTTGCCCAACATGTGGCTCCTGTGCTGGTATGTTTACTGCAAACTCAATGAATTGTTTAGCCGAAGCTATTGGGTTGGCAATGCCAGGAAATGGGTCTCTTTTGGCTACACATATTGGTCGAAAACAGTTATTTATTGATGCTGGTAAAAAGATAGTTTCACTTGCAAAAAAGTATTACTTAAAGAAAGACGCATCCGTGCTGCCCCGAAATATAGCAACAAAAGCAGCATTTGAAAATGCTATGAAAGTAGATATCGCAATGGGAGGTTCGACCAATACTATTTTACATTTATTAGCTATGGCCCAAGAAGCAGATGTAGATTTTGACATGAGCGACATGGACAAGATATCAAGAGAGATTCCGCACATATGTAAGCTCTCCCCAGCTAACCAAGATTACTACATGGAAGATGTTCATCGAGCGGGAGGTATTATGAGAATTTTAGGAGAATTAGATCGTGGAAACCTAATCGATACAAGCGTCAATACAATTGCGGGAGAAAACTTAAAGAAAGTTTTGGAGAAATGGGATTACTTTTGCAGTAAAGACGAGAACGTTGCCTCTTTTTACAAAGCAGCTCCAGGAGGCAAGAGAACGATAAATCCTTACTCTCAAAATATGCTGTGGAGAGAGTTAGACTTAGACCAAGAAAGTGGCTGCGTTCGCAGTTTGGAATTCGCCTATTCTCAAGAAGGTGGGCTGGCCATTCTTTTCGGAAATATTGCTTGCAATGGATGTGTTGTTAAGACAGCTGCTGTGCCAGGGCAAATGCTAAAGTTTTCTGGCAAAGCAGTAGTTTTTGATGAACAAGATACTGCTCTGAGTGCAATAGATGGAGGAAAGATTGAAGACGGATCAGTAATCGTAATTAGGTATGAGGGACCTAAAGGGGGACCTGGAATGCAGGAAATGCTCAAGCCAACAATGAGCATGAAGGCCCAGGGTATCGAGCAGACATGCGCTATAATAACGGATGGACGATATTCAGGAGGTTCAGCAGGACTAGCTATAGGCCATATTTCTCCTGAGGCAGCTGAGGAAGGAAACATTGGAATTATAGAAAACGGAGACATTATTGAAATAGATATCCCTAATAGGCAAATAAACTTGCTTCTCGCTAAAGAGGAAATAGAAAAAAGAAGGCAAAATAAGAGTAGATGGCTACCTAATGGGAATAGATCCAGAGTAATAACAAAAGCGCTAAGATCATATGCGGCTTTTGCAAGTAGCGCAGACAAAGGTGGTTATAGAGATGTGCCTTAAAGACTTTAAATTCTTTTTTCTTAAAATCTTTTAATTCAAAAGGAATTTGCTTAAACTTAATTAAAAATAAATATAAGGGAGAGAAATATGAGAGAGTTCATCCTTCAAAAAATAGCGCTGTGTTTTACGATTATAATCGGTATCTTTTTATGCACCATGCCAATATATAGTGCTGAAAAAGTAGCTAGGCTTTCTGTACATTGGAGCGCAAAACATCATTGTGCAAAACACGCTCAAATATTTGCTGACAAAGTAAATGAGCGTGCAAAAGGGAAATTACGAATAGAAGTTTATCCTTCTAAACAACTTTTTGGAATTAGAGAAGTTATGGGGGCGGTCACCTCAGGAGCTATTGAAATGGGTGGTATAGTTGGAGTAGTAAGCTTTCCACCTATGAATAAGAATTTTAATATCGCATCTTATCCAGGACTTTTTAAATCATTTGATGAGCAAAGAAGTTTTTTTCAAGAGTCTGCTGAAGGAAAAAAGATATGGGGTGAAATAACTGCTAAAACCAACTCTAGGTTAGTAATGTATAATCCAGTTGGACCTGTAATGACGTTTAGTAGCAAAAGAGAGCTCACGGGTATAGATGCAATGAAAGGTCTAAAAGCCCGAAGACTATTAAAAAGCGAAGAACCGATGTGGGATGCTTTTGGCTCGAAAAGAGTATCATTACCTACAGGAGAGGTATATACAGCTCTACAAACAGGTATGATTGATACTATCAATTCTCCTCCTCAGAGCATAGGTGCCTACAGCTGGTGGGAGTTTCTCAAATTTGCACAAAAACCTTACCAATATTATGCTGATGCCTTTATAATGGCGAACGCTTCTTGGTTTGACTCACTTTCACCAGATTTACAGAGCATAATTCTTGAAGTTGGGAAAGAGGTTGGAGATCTATCAACAAATACGATAATTGATGCCGGAGAAGATACTTTGAAGAAATTCGAAGGTATGGGCGGTAAGGTCACTGTCCTTTCTGGTGCTGAAAAAGTTAAGTTTGATAAGCTTATGGCTGAAAAGGTTATACCTGCTATGGCTGGTATGATTGATGCAAAATCATTAAAAGCGGCTGAAAAATACGCAGCGTCTCTTAACTAGAATAAGCATGCTTAGAATATTGCAAGCCATAAATAGTTTTATTAATGAAATTATTCTATGGCTTGCAACAATAATTATAGCAATTATTGTTCTAGCGCTTTCTCTTAGCGCTTTTACAAGATATGTTTCAGGTATTGGTTACGACTGGTTCATTGAACTTCCACCTGTTCTAACAAGTTGGCTAGTTTTTCCTTTACTTGGTCCCTTGTTGATCAAAGGGAAACATATTAAAGTGGATTTTATTTCCAGTTATATTGGAGAAAAGTCCAAAAGTTTATTGAGACTGTTCGTTGCGCTAATTGCATTATTATCAGGGATAATATTTTTCAAGGCAGGAGTTGAGGCAACAATTCTGTACTTCAATTTGGGACAAAAGATGGAATTAGAAATAGACATCCCTATTTGGTGGATGTATTTAGCCTTCCCTACTGGTTTTTTTATTTTAATCTTATTTTCCATACAGATGATTTGTGAGGAAATAACTATTATGACAAAAGCTTAGTCACTTGTTTTTAATATCTGTACTAACTTCTTTTGTACTTTTAATTTTTACAGTACCAATTTTTATGGTTTTTGGACTAGGCTCATCTTTTGCTGCCATATGGGGACTCAATTTGCCATGGTCTGTATTAATACAAATATCGTTTGCTGCCTTAACTAAACACATCTTGGTAGCTGTACCTCTTTTCATATTTGCTGGCATGGTAATGTTAAAGGGTGGCGCTGCAAATCGGCTCGTTAATTTTTGTACGTCTTTGGTAGGGCATTGGCCTGGAGGCTTGGGGATCTCAATGGTTATAGCCATGGGATTTTTTGCAGCTTTTTGTGGATCAATATTAGCTGCAATTACGGCGGTTGGAACCATTATGATGCCAAAAATGATCGAGCAAGGTTACCCAACACCTTTTGTTGTAGTACTAGCTGCATCCGCAGCCTTGTTAGAGGCACTAATTCCTCCATCAAATGCCGCAATTTTATACAGTGCTCTTACAAATGTCCCTGTTTCACAAACTTTTGCAGCTGGTATTATTCCTGGCCTGATACTTCTAGTTTTAATGATCATAGTTGTTTTGATAAAGTGTAGTGATGTTCCAAGAATAAAAAAAGCTAGTAATCAAGATCGATTAAAAAGTTTCATTCAGGCTCTTCCAGCTTTAATAACTCCAGTGATAATCTTAGGGGGAATATATGCTGGCCTGCTTACACCCTCAGAGTCTGCAGCGGTTGCAGGAATTTGGGCAATAATTATTGGATTTATAATATATCGTGAATTAAACATAAAAAATTTAATCCTATGCTTAAGGGAAACAGCAATTACTACAGCCGTAATTTTTTCTATAATTGCTACCGCTACTTTTTTAAGCGTAGTGTTGACATATACCCAAGCACCTCAAAAAATCATAACTTTTTTTACTTCTATGGGCGTAAGCCCTATATTATTTTGGCTAATGTTAGCGGTAATATGTTTGTTTCTCGGTACATTTATCGAGATAGTTCCCGTTTTTTATTTAACCGTTCCTATTTTTGCTGCGATAGCAATCTCATTTAACCAAAGTTTGCTGCATTTATACGTTGTGTTCGTAGCATTTGCTGGCATTGGTATGATTACACCTCCTGTTTGTGTTGGGATTTATACTTCTGCAGGCGTCGTTAATCAAGACCCAGGTAAAGCGTTTCGGGAAGTACCATTATTTACTATTGTTGGAATTATATATGGTGTAATGATGATCTTTTCCCCTTGGGCTGCAACTTGGTTGCCTTCTATAATGCGTTAAACATAGATCCTATTTTATAAATAACTAAACTGTGCTTTTGTGTAAGGCTATAAATTTTTTAAAAATTCTTTGCCAGCTAAGGATAAATTAGCTGGGTTTTTACCATCAGAAATACCTTTCGCTATCTTCTTTCCTAATTCCACACCAAATTGATCAAAGCTGTTGACACCCCAGACAAGACCACTAACTATACTTGCATTTTCATATAGCGAAAGTAGTCTGCCTAGAGATAATGCATCGGTTTTTTCCCAGCTTATTAATGTCGTTGGACGTCCCCCTTTAAATTTACGAAATTTATCATCCTTACTGCCAGCGTTCCCAATCATAAGAGACTCACATTGAGCTAAGGCATTAATCACAAGTTTATTATGACTTTTCATATTATTAGAGATGTACTCAGAGGAAAGATTTGAAGTCTTGGACACTAAAATTTCAATTGGTATTATTTCTACACCCTGATGTAAGGCCTGAAAAAAGCTGTGCTGCGAATCTGTTCCAACCGAGCCAAAAATAATTGGCGCCGCAGGTGTTCTAAGTTTTATACCCCGAGTATCAACATTTTTTCCATTACTCTCCATTTCCACCTGTTGCACCCAAGTATGAAAAAATTTCAAGCTTTCCCCATATGGTACAATTCCAAGATTTGAAAATTCTAAAATATTCCTATTCCATATTCTTGTTAATCCTAAAATATAGGGAAGATTATTATTGAGCTCTTCTGTTAAGAAGTGGATATCCATAGAATGAGCTCCTAAAAGCAAATCGCGATAAACCTTTGCTCCTAGGGATCCCACAAGACCCAATCCAAAGTCTGACCAAAGAGAAAATCGGCCTCCTACCCCTTTATCAACCACAAAAATATTAGCCTTTTCAAATCCACGATGTAGAGCTCTTTCAGGAAAGGATGTCACTGCACATGCATGCTCCCTAAAATCCATTTTATTATTTTGCATCCACTCCTTTATTATCATCAAATTCGTTATTATCTCCTCTGTAGCAAAAGATTTTGAGTTAAAAATAAAAAATACTTCGCTAGGATTGGCTCCAGCAATTGCATTATGAACTGCCTGAGGATCGACATTTGAAACGTTTATTAGATCTGGAAGATTGTTTTTGGTGCGCAAAGCCTGATAAACCATCTTTGACCCTAAATCCGATCCCCCTATACCAACATTTATTAATCTCTTAATGGATTTTGATTTTAGCCGGGTTTCAAAATCTAAATATCTATCAGTTCTTATTTGCGAAAAATTCTCTGGATTTCTTTCAATAAAATGAGTCACATTGACTTTCTCCGAGTTATTGTAAAACGTTCCATCTACTAGTTTCTTTATGGAGTCTTTAATGTATTCGGATTGACCAATACTTAAAAATTCATTTAAAGTATTTGTGGGTATTCTCTGTCTACTAATATCTAAAGTTAAATCATTAAAAGCAAAAATGAATCTTTTAGGTCTATCTCGTTTTGCTGTTTCTCCAATCATATCAAACTGTAGAAACTCTCTCTTTTTTTTCTTCAATTCAAGATAATTTTTATTTTCATGTAACTGCATTTTATAGGCTTACCGAGAATACTTTACCAATATCTAGTTAGTATCAACACAATTTTGATATGTCTATGAAATAGATATTTCTTTGTTTAATAAAAAATTTATTCAGACTAGAAAGCCTTCAAGTTAAAAAGCTCTTTAATGAACTCTAATATAGAGAATAGCTAAGATACAATTTTCTAAAATTGAATTAGATTATTAATATGATGAAATAAAATTTTCACTATTTCTGATCATCTCCAAAAACCATAAACGTATAAACTCCAGTCAATACAACCACTAAGGAAATAAAATGGTACATTTGCAGGCTTTCTCCAAGTATTATAACCCCTAGTATTGCTGCAAAAATTGGAAGTATGTTAATAAATAGTCCCGCTTGGGATGGCCCAATCAATTCAACTCCTTTTATGAAAAAAACCTGTGCCAAAAAAGAAGGGACAAAAGCAATGTAGATTATTGTAAGCCATGCATTAGTATTGGATGGGAATTGAGAGTAGCCAAGAAAAGCCTCTATCATGACAAGTGGAATAGAAGAAATTAGAGCACTAAAGGAAAAATAGGCCATTAGAACCAGTGGATCAATTTCCGGTTTAAATCTTAAACCCAGCGTAAAACCTGCATAGAAAAACAAAGCTAAAAACATTACCACGTCACCTAAATTTATAGTCAAAGAGATTATTATTTGAAAATCACCTTTGCTGACAACTATGACTACGCCAAAAAAACTTATTAGGAGACCAAAAAATTTTACACTATTTACCTTTTCTTTAAAGAAAAGAACTGAGCCTATTAATATTATTGCAGGCATAACACCTTGAATTATGCCAAGATTAATCGCTGAAGTGTTCTGAGCGGCAATATAAAAAAGTGAATTGAAACATGTCATTCCTAAGCCTCCCATTAGCAACAACCAGAGAATCTTTCCTTTTATAGCAATAAATGAATTTGCTATCCCCTTGTTAAGAAATAACAAGAGAAATAGGGTGATTATAAACCATCTAAGGGAAACGACCATCATTGGAGATATTTCTCCGGTGGAAAGTCTTCCTGCTATTGTATTTCCAGCCCAACCTAGCATTGCTAAACATAATAATAAGACAGCATTTTTTGATAAATAGTCGTAAATAATGGAAAACATGAGAAATTAGACCCAATGGTTTTATCTGTTTTTTGGCTTTTACAAAAATATGGTGACCCCGGTACGATTCGAACGTACGACCTACTGATTAGAAGTCAGTTGCTCTATCCAGCTGAGCTACGGGGCCATACATCGGTAGTTAACATATTGAGAACGTATAGTAAATTTAAAATTAGACACTTATCTAGCGGGTTAATTTAAATCAAAGATCCATTTTAATTTACAAATAAATTTTCCGGTGAATATTATTAATGTGTCCAAGGTTTCTTTCTGTTGAAGTCGAAGTTTTCACCATAACCACCTTTTCGTATATTATATTTTTTTGCTTTACTATCATCCAAAATAAAGACGATATTATTTTTTGTAGCATAATCTATGGCATTTTCTTTGGAACTAAAATTTATTGAAACTTGACTGGACATGTCATCTGATCCAACCCATTTCATAAAAGGATCAATCGGTTTTGCATCATTTTGCTCAAATTCTAAAATCCAATGCCCAGAATTTTTAACACCTGACTGCATCGCAGTTTTAGATTTTTGATATATCCTAGCTGTCATGAAATCTCTTAATATAAAAATAGAAAATAGGTTCAATAAGATTATATCCATAATAGAGAAAATTTTAAACATAATTTAAATTGCTGATAACATAAGGCACATGAATATAGAGAAAACGCCGTCTAGAGATGCTAATCTGGGGAAAATCTTAAAGGTCTTGTTTGAGAAAAAAGGCAAGAAACTAAATGAGTATGTAGGTCGCAGTGATTATTTTTATCCAGTTACTGTACAAAGCCAAGATGAAATTATTGGAACAATAAGAAATGTAAAAGTTGAATTATGCCTTAAACACTCCGTGAAAGGTAGTTTGTTAGATTAAAATTATAACAAGTTTATTGAATAATTGTATTATAACATTAAGATGAGAAGAAATGTCAGTTAAATATCTTTTAATATGGGTTTTATAGAAAGCTCGCGAGCTATAAAGTTTGGCTCCAATAAATATCTGCTTGAATTATGCGGTGAGTTAGATACCAACCTTTCAAAGGTTGAGAAAAGAAATAATGTTCAAATAATTAGGAGAGGGAATTCTCTTACTATTTTTGGTAATGTGAAGGACTGTGATACAGCGGCTGATATACTTATGGAAGCCTACTCAAAGTTAGAAAATGGTAAAGGCATTCAAGAAAATGATATAGATATAGCTTTGAATTTAAGGCATAGTAAAAGTGAAAAAGGTGTTTATGAAGAGGAAAATTCAAATTTAAAATTGCAAGAGAAACTAGAATATTTGGAAATAAATACTCAAAATAAGATGGTATCGGGTAAATCAAAAAACCAAAATAAATTTATAAAATCGATGCTTGATCATGAATTAGTTTTCGGGATTGGTCCTGCGGGCACAGGAAAAACCTATTTGGCAATTGCCATGGGAGTTAAATTATTTTCTGAAGGAATGGTAGATAAAATTGTTTTAACAAGGCCTGCAGTTGAAGCAGGGGAACGCCTAGGTTTCTTGCCTGGAGATATGAAGGAAAAGGTAGATCCATATATGCAACCTTTATATGATGCTCTAAATGAATTCCTTCCCCACAAAATATTGTCTAAAATGCACGAAAGAAACTCAATTGAAATTGCCCCTCTTGCTTTTATGAGAGGAAGAACTCTCAAAAATGCTTTCGTAGTTTTAGATGAAGCTCAAAATTCTTCAACTTCGCAGATGAAAATGTTTTTAACCAGGTTAGGAATGGGTTCAAGGATGGTAATAACAGGCGATATTACTCAAATAGATCTTCCAAAGGGGTTTAAAAGTGGATTGGTAGAGGCAGTGGAAATTTTGACTGGTATAAAAGAAATTGATTTTATTCGATTTACAGGTACAGATATTATTCGCCATTCTGTGGTTAGAAAAATTGCTAAAGCTTATGAAGTGCGACAGGCCAAAAAGTCTATTGAGTAAAATATAAAATGATAGTTGATCTAGAAATTAATTATAGAGATGAAAGATGGCGTCGTTTTGACTTCAAAAAATATATAAACATTCTATTTAGAACAGATTTTGTGCTGTCAAAAATTAGAAATCGAGAAATATCTCTGTCATTATTAGCTTGCAATAACAAAGAAATAAAAATATTGAATAATGCCTACCTTGGGAAAAATAAAATCACTAATGTTTTAGCTTGGCCAGCAGAACAAATTAACGACTTTTGCAACCCAAAAAAACAAGTTAAAAAAATAAACAACAAGAAATTTTTGGGAGATATTGCAATATCTTTTGACTATTGCTTAAAGGAGGCAAAAATGTACAAAAGGAGTTTTGATAAACATTGTTGCCATTTGTTGGTGCATGCAGTTCTTCATTTGATGGGTTACGATCATATATCAGGTAACGATGCGTCTAAAATGCAAAAAATTGAATATCGGATTTTACATAAGATTAAAATGCAAATCTTTCAAAAAAATATTTAATGGACTAACGTAAAAGTTATGAATAAAAATTTTTTACTTAAGTTTATACAAAATACATTCCTATCTAAAATAGATAACAGCAAAACAAAAAATCGGAACCTAAGAGTTGAGAAGAATATGCTCCTCAGCTCTGAAATACGGTTCAACCTCCACAAGCAAAGGGTAGATGATGTGGCTATTCCTAAAGCAGATATTGTGGCCGTATCAGAAAAAATTAGTCTTTCAGAGCTTACAGACATTTTTAAAAAATCAAATTTAACCAGATTGCCTGTTTTTAGAGATACCCTTGATAATCCGGTTGGTTTTGTTCATCTTAAGGATTTAGCTTTAAGGAATGGATTTGGCAGGCAAAAGAGGTTCAACCTAACTGAATTAATCAGACCTTTAATCTATGTTCCTCCTTCCATGACTTTGGGAACTTTACTCCAAAAGATGCAAGCGGAGCGTATTCACATGTCATTAGTTATTGATGAATATGGAGGGGTTGAGGGTTTGTTAACAATAGAGGATCTACTTGAGCAAATCGTTGGTGAGATTAATGATGAACATGAATTAAAAGAAAATTTATTGTGGAGTAAAGAAAAAGAAAATGTTTTTGTTGTTAACGCAAGGTTGAATCTTGAAGATTTTAAATCGCAAGCTGGCGTGGATCTAACGGCTAAAAAAAATGGAGAGGAGTATGATACCATTGGTGGTTTAGTATTTGATTTAACGAATAGGATTCCTGCAAGAGGAGAAGTAATAATAGACTCATTTGGAAATGAGTTTTCAGTCTTGGATGCAGACCCTAGGCGCGTAAAAAGATTGAGGTTAACTCTAAAAAATTAACTTTTAATTTGAGGTAAAGGCTGTTTAAATTTTATTGCTTTGGCTTTTTGCTTTTGGGGTGCTTATTTGGTTTAGGTCATGAGCCTTTTAATGCTCCTATGATAGCATTTCTTTCTCTACCATTAACTGGCTTTTTCTGGGTAAATTATACTAAGAATAATAGTCAGTCATTTTTTTTTGGTTATTTTCTCGGACTTGGATATTTTGGACTTACTTTTGCTTGGATAATAAATCCTTTTCTAATTGAATTCGACAATAACTTCTCGGTTGCAACAGCTGGTTTTACAATTTTTGTCGGTTTTTTAGCTTCTTTTTGGGGTTTAGCTTTCTATTTAAGTTTTCTAGCTACTCAGAGAATTGAATCCAAGAGAGAAAAAGTTTTGATTTTTTCAATTTTTTTGGTTTTGATGGAACTAACTCGTTCCTATATATTTACTGGCTTTCCCTGGGGAATTGTAGCTTATGCTTGGATAGATTCTCCTGCAATAATATTTGTTTCTTGGTTAGGTCCATATTGGTTTTCAGCAATAATACTTATTTTGGGATCTACACTTTGTTACCCAACATTTATAACTTTCAGTTCAGGTGTCGTTATTTTATTTAGCTTTTTGTATGGTGCTTTTGGAAATAATTATGAATTAGAGGATAGCCATAAAGATAATTTTTTTACAGTAAGAATCGTTCAGCCAAACATTAAGCAGAGAGAAAAATGGAAAAAAGAGAATGAAAATAAAAACTTAAATATCCTTTTAAATTTAAGTGAAAAAAAACCATATCCCGATTTAGTGATTTGGCCCGAGACCTCTGTCACTTGGTTACCAGAGGAAAATAGCGACAAACTGACAAATATAGTAACGAAAATTAAAGCTCCCTTGATTTTGGGTGGTTTGAGAGTTAATCGGGAAAAAAAGAAGATATTTAATTCAGCATTTTTAATTGATAAATATGGAAAAATTGTTTCCGTTTATGACAAAAGTTACCTAGTACCCTTTGGTGAATACTTTCCTTTCGCTCGATTTTTAGGATACATAAATTTTTTTGGGAAACACAAGCTATTGAGCAAAGGATTTAGTTCTGGTAAAGGTCTGAAAGTTACAGAAAAAATTTCTGTCCCTCCCTTTGTTACTTTAATTTGCTACGATTCACTCTTTTCTAATGAGATTATTGACAAAGTTAATAATGCTAAATGGTTTGTAAATATAACCAATGATGCATGGTTTGGGAAAAAGGGCGGGCCAAATCAACATTTAACTATTTCAAGAATGCGGGCGTTAGAAAATAATTTGCCTTTGGTTCGCGTTGCTAATACCGGTATCTCTGCTAAGGTGAATAAATTTGGTAAGGTGACAAAATATATTCCGGTTGATAAGCGAGGATTTATAGATGTTAAAATTAATGGAGAAGAAACAATAAAGAATAGCTTGTATAATAAAATGGGTAAAAATTTAAGTTCCTATTTACTTCTTTTATCATTAATATCTATTCTCGTACATTACCTAATTTTAAGAAAAAGATTTTATTAAAAATTATAAGGAGACAAAATTTGGGTAGAGAGGATTTTATTTTTACTTCTGAGTCAGTTTCGGAGGGTCATCCGGATAAAATTTGTGATAGAATTTCTGATGCAATACTGGATTTTTGTTTAGAAAAAGACAAGTTGGCTAGAGTGGCATGTGAGACATTTTCCACTACAAATACTGTCGTTGTAGGTGGAGAAGTTGGGTTTTCAACAGGCTTAGAGTTTAATTCTCTAAAGCCCGAAATAGATGAACTCGTAAGAAAAGTTGTTAAAGAAATTGGCTATGAGCAAGAAGGATTTCATTGGAAAAACTTAAAGATTTCTAATTTAATACATCAACAGTCAAGCGATATATCTCAAGGAGTTGATCGTGATGGAGCCGGTGATCAAGGAATAATGTTTGGGTATGCGGTAGAGGAAACGCCTGAGCTAATGCCAGCACCACTTCATTACGCACATATGATTTTAAAAGAATTAGCTGAAGCTAGGCACAAAGGGATAGAAAAAAATCTTGGGCCAGACTCCAAATCTCAACTAACACTAAGATATAAGAATGGTAAGCCCGTTTCTATTGAGTCACTTGTTTTGTCAACTCAACACATCGACCCTAATCTTTCATCGGCTGATGTAAGAGATATTGTTGAACCATATGTAAAAAAAGTTGTGCCTCTAGAATGGTTGTCTGAAAATACGAGCTGGCATATCAATCCAACTGGAAAATTTGTTATTGGAGGTCCTGACGGAGATGCAGGGTTGACAGGTAGAAAAATCATAGTTGATACCTATGGGGGGGCCGCTCCTCATGGTGGAGGAGCTTTTTCAGGAAAAGACCCCACAAAAGTGGATAGATCTGCTGCTTATGTAGCAAGATACATTGCAAAAAACATAGTTGCCTCAAAAGTGGCTTCAAGATGTTTAATACAGCTGTCCTATGCGATTGGTGTTGCGGAACCTCTTTCAATTTATGTTGATACCTTTGATTCTTCTAAAGTTGAAGAAAGAAGGCTGGAGAGATTGATCTCCGAATTAGTAGATTTGACACCAAAAGGTATAATTGAAAGGTTGAACCTTAGGAAACCAATCTACGAAAAAACGTCAGCTTATGGGCATTTTGGGAGATCTCCGGAAGATAATGGAAGCTTCTCTTGGGAGAAAACCGATTTAGTAGATAAAATAAGATCGATGATTTAAAGAGTAATAATATAGTGGATATAAAAGAAAAAGCATTCTATGACTTCACTAAGACCAGAACTTTTGGACGAATAAAGGGAAGAAGGCTGACAAAAAACCAAGCTATGGGCATGGATCAGCTTCACAGCAAAATGGCGTTTGATTTGATTACAGGCCCAGCGTTTATAAAAAAAAAAAATGTTGGGTAGAGATCGGATTTGGAAATGGTGAGCATCTTATTGATCAGGCCTTTGAAAGAAGAGAAATAAATTTTGTCGGGTGTGAAGTTTTTCAGAACGGAGTGGCTTCAACTTGTTTTAATGCCTACAAGCGTGAATTAAAAAATATTAAAATATTTCACGGAGATATACGAATACTTTTCAATTTTCTTCCTAAAGAATCAATAGAAAGATTTTACATTCTTTTTCCAGATCCATGGCCGAAAAAAAGGCATCATGAACGTAGGTTGCTTAACTGGGAGAATATAGAAAATATATGTTTTTGTTTAAAAAGGGGAGGTAAGATTTGTATGGCAACAGATATTCTCGATTATAAAAACCAAATAATTGCGCTTTTTGAACAGATGAAAATTTTTAGGAGACTTAAATTCAATCCAATAAAAAAGAATTATCGATGGTTTTTAAATAAAAATACAAAGTATGAAGAGAAAGCAATTCAAGAAGGAAGAAAGCCCTTCTATCTTGTATACTCAAAGAATTAAAACAAATATACACGAAAAAGATTTATCTTAAATTTAATAAAATGCAAAAGATTTTAATTTCAAATGATAACATCAAGTAAAACTAATTCACTTCAGGGAAACATAATTTTGCCTGGGGACAAATCTATATCTCATAGAGCAATCATATTTGGAGCTCTATCTATTGGAAAAACAGTGATCGAAGGTCTCCTTGAGTCTGAAGATATTTACAGAACAATAAAAGCAATGGAAAAATTTGGGGCAAGGATTATTAAGAACAAAAATAATTGGGAAGTATATGGTTTTGGCGTGGGAGGTTTTTCTTCCCCTGAAAATGTAATTGATTGCGGTAATTCAGGTACTACGTGTAGATTATTAATGGGTGCAATCTCTACAACCCCGATTAAAGCGGTTTTTGTCGGAGACCCTAGTTTAAGTAAAAGACCCATGGATAGAATAATTGAACCCTTAGAGAGGATGGGCGCAAGCTTTATTGCTAGGGAAAACTCATTTTTGCCAATTACCATCACAGGTGCAAAAGAGCCTCTTCCAATAAGATTTGAATCAAAAATAGACTCTGCGCAGATAAAATCAGCTGTTTTACTTGCAGGGTTAAATTGCAGAGGAGAAACAACCTATATTGAAAAAAGTCTTACTCGTAATCATACTGAAAATATGCTTAGTGATTTTGGAGTAAAAGTAGATAGTAAATTTTCCTCAAAAGGATTTTCTCACAAATTGCTAGGATTTCAGGAACTAACTCCAAAAAAAATTGTTGTTCCAACAGACCCATCATCAGCAGCTTTTTTTATTGCCAGTGCTTTAATCGTGAAAGACTCAAGTATAAATCTTTATAATTTATGTATGAATCACACCAGAAGTGGTTTCTTGGAAACGGTTAAGGAAATGGGGGCAAAAATAGAGTTATCTAACAACAGAACCATCAGTGGCGAATTAGTTGCAGATTTAACTGTATGTTTTTCCAAATTGAAAGGTATTGAAGTGCCCATATCCAGGGTCCCAAGTATGATCGATGAATACCCAATACTGTCAATAATTGCATCATTTGCAACTGGGAAAACTATCATGAGAGGTATCAAAGAGCTAACAGTCAAAGAGAGCAATCGAATTGTATCGATGGCAAAAGGTTTAAAGCAATGTGGGATTGAAATAGAATATGGTGATGACTTTCTTATTGTAAGTGGACAAAAAAAGGTGACAGGAGGTGCCAAAATAAGGACTTTTGGAGATCACAGAGTAGCAATGTCCTTTTTGTGTCTAGGTCAAGCTTCTGAAAAACCTATCATTTTAGATGAATATTCATCGATAAATACTAGTTTCCCTACTTTTATAAACGAGTTTAGAAAAGTAGGAGCAAATATTATGCAAAATTAATTAAAGAGGAAGGTATTATATCAAAGGAAAAATTGATAATTGCCGTTGATGGTCCCTCTGCTTCTGGCAAGGGAACAGTTGCTAAAATAATAGCTGAGTATTTTCAAATTAATTATTTGGATACAGGGTTACTTTACAGAGCTTTGGCTTTTAAGACAATAAAAAATTATAAAACTGCATCTTTGAAAAATGCCTTGAAAGTTGTAAATGGCCTTACAGAGGATGATCTTTCTGATCCACAGTTAAGGCTGCAAAAATTTGGTGAAGAAGCAAGTAAGTTGGCTAAGGAAAAGGATATAAGAGATGCACTTCTAACGTTTCAACGTAACTTTCCAAATCAATCGAATGGAGCAGTTTTGGACGGACGTGATATTGGGAGCATTGTTTTTCCGCAGGCGCAAATAAAACTTTTTGTTACAGCTAATTTAAGTATAAGAGCGGTTCGCCGACAGAAAGACATGAAACGAATGGGTCAGAATATTTCTCTTAAAGAGTTGGAAGCTAGCTTAAAAGCCAGAGATCAAAGAGATATTAATCGAGCTATAGCTCCACTTGTATGTCTTAAAGATGCAACAATAATAGACACCTCCAATATTCCATTTGGCAGTTTGAAAAAAGAAATTATTGAAATTGTGGAAAAAAAGTATAAAAGTCTGAGTCTCGGTTCTTCCGAATAGAAAAAGCTTACAAAAAAAGCCAATTTTGGTGAAAAAAGGAGAATTTAATGGAAACAGCTAATAATTTGGCTGAATTTGAATCCCTACTCAATAAAAGTTTTGAGGAAGGTACCCCAAAAGAAAATACTGTAGTAAACGGTACAATAATAGCTATAGAGGCTGGGCAAGCAATTATTGATATTGGTTACAAAATGGAAGGACGGATTGACCTTCGTGAATTTTCAGGTGTATCTGGTAAATCAGATGAACTGAAAGTCGGTGACGTGGTTGAGGTATATCTTGAGAGGGTTGAGAATTCAAAGGGAGAAGCGGTAGTAAGTCGAGAAAAAGCTAGAAGGGAAGAAGCATGGGATAAGCTCGAGAGAGCGGCAAAGACTGAAGAAAGAGTAGATGGAATTATATTCGGAAAGGTAAAGGGAGGTTTTACTGTCGATTTAGATGGTGCCATTGCTTTTTTGCCGGGGAGCCAAGTGGATGTGCGGCCTATAAAAGACACTGTCCCCTTGATGAATGTACCTCAACCATTTCAAGTACTTAAAATGGATCGAAAAAGAGGGAATATTGTTGTTTCAAGAAGAGCTGTTCTGGAAGAGTCTAGAGCTGAACAGAGAGCAGAACTTGTCGGAAATTTGGCTGAAGGTAATACGGTTGAGGGAGTGGTAAAAAATATAACTGACTATGGGGCCTTTGTTGATTTGGGAGGTTTAGATGGGCTTCTACATGTTACTGATATTGCATGGAAAAGAATAAATCATCCTTCTGAAGTTTTAACGCTGGGAGATTCAATCAAGGTACAAATAATAAAGGTCAACAAAGAGACAAATAGAATTAGCTTAGGAATGAAGCAATTAGACGTTGACCCCTGGGCAGATGTGGAATCTAGGTTTCCTATTGGATCAAACCAAAAGGGATTAGTAACAAATATAACTGATTATGGTGCTTTTGTTGAGTTAGAGGCTGGTGTCGAGGGTTTGGTCCATGTTTCCGAGATGTCTTGGACTAAAAAAAATGTTCACCCTGGAAAAATATTATCAACCAGTCAAGAAGTCGAGGTTAAGGTATTGGAATTGGACAAGGAAAAAAGAAGGGTTAGTTTAGGCCTGAAGCAAATTCAGGGAAACCCTTGGGAGAACTTTCTAAATGGTAATCCTAGTGGAAGCGTAATAGAAGCCGAAATTAAAAATATAACTGAATTTGGTCTTTTTGTAGGTTTAGGAAATGATATCGATGGAATGGTACATCTTTCGGATTTGCATTGGGAAAAATCCGGGGAAGAAGCTATTAAAGATTTTAAAAAAGGCGACCATGTTAAAGCTGTTGTAACTGATATAGACGTAGAAAAAGAAAGAATTTCACTTTCGATCAAAGCATTGAGTAAGGATCCATTTGAATCGGTTGCCAAGAATATTAAAAAAGGTAGTACAGTTACAGCTGTAGTATCAAAAGTGGAAGATTCTGGTGTGGAAGTTATTTGTGAGGGTTCCAAAGGCTTTATCAAGAGATCAGACTTGTCTCGTGATAGAGCAGAGCAAAGACCGGATAGATTTTCAGAGGGAGACAAACTTGATGCGAAAGTTATCAGTGTTGATAAAAACTCAAGAAAGCTAACGCTCTCTATCAAAGCATTAGAATTGGCTGAAGAAAAGGAAGCCGTTGAACAATATGGTTCTTCAGACTCAGGTGCGTCTTTGGGTGATATTTTAGGAGCAGCTTTAAAAGATCAGGACGAAAAAAGCGATTAAATGTCGATTGAGTTCGAATTATTTGATCAAGCTAAAAGAAGATCTCGTAGAAGAGGTTTTTTTGGGGGTGTAATCCTTGTTTTAGTCATTGTAGCAGTTTTATTCTTAGCAAACAACGTATCGGACTTAAAAAGAGGTGATCCACATATCGCAAGAGTAAAAGTTGCGGGTCAAATTCATGATGATAATGACCTCCAGAACTTATTTTCACAGTTAAAATTAAATGAGAATGTAAAGGCTGTAATTGTCCATATTAATAGCCCTGGTGGTTCAGTTGTTGGTGCGGAGTCCATATATGTATCTTTATCTAAACTATCTCAAATAAAGCCTAGTGTTTCAGTCTTGGGAGAAACAGCTGCATCAGGAGGTTATTTGATTGCTCTTGCTACTGACTTTATTGTTTCAAGAGGAAATACCTTGACTGGATCTGTAGGAGTGATTGTGCAGTATCCAAACTTTTCAGAGTTACTAGAAAAATTGGGGATCAGTATAAATACTTTTAAATCGGCAGACTTAAAAACATCATTTAATTTTTTTGAGTATCCAACAGAAAAGGCTATTGAAAAACATAAGGAATTGGTAGATGAAACTTTCGTTTGGTTCAAAAACTTAATAGTAAATGAAAGAAATCTTTCAAAGGAAAACTTAAACAAGGTTTTAACTGGACAGCTTTTTACCGGTAGAATGGCCCTTAAAATTGGTATGCTTGATAAGATTGGTGGAGAAGAAGAAGCAGTCAAATATCTAACCAGCAAATATGTTGAATTTGATAATTTACCTATAGTTGACTGGAGTATCAAAAAAGACAATAATTCAATATGGAATTTTTTTGAATTTGTGCAAGATGTTTCGCATGTGAAAGCAAGATTTTTAGGTGATCAAGGCCCAAGGTTATATTCAACTCTTTTTTGAGTGTTATATTTTTGGCATAGTCTAAAGGTCAGGAAGACGGAAAGGGTTTAGAATATGATAAAATCAGACCTAATGAAAAAAATAGCAGAAGAAAATCCTCATTTATATTATAGAGATATTGAAAAAATTATCAATTCAATACTTAGTGAAATTACTTTGGCGCTTGAGAATGGAAAACGAGTAGAGTTAAGGGGTTTTGGAGCTTTTGCAGTCAAGCAAAGAAATGCCAGACAAGGTAGGAATCCTAAGACAGGATCAAAAGTAGATGTAAAAGAAAAGATTGTGCCCTATTTTAAATCAGGTAAAGCGCTTAGGCAAAAAATGAACGAGGTTTGATTAATGAACCTCTGGAGATACGCTTTGGGTTTGTTGGTAATTTTTAGTTTTTTGGCATTCGCGTTAGCTAACGATGAGCCGGTAAAAATAAATATTTACCTCAACTTAATCATTGAAGGAGGTCTAAAGTTTATTTATTTACCAATTTATGTGATTGTCTTTTTAACCTTGTTTTTTGGTATTTTTATAGGAATAATTCTGGAACATGTAAGATATATTAAACTGCGCAATTTATTGCGTTTAAAAGAGAGTGAACTAAGGAAGACAAAACTAGATTTAGACACTAACAAAGAAAGATTTTTTTCTGAAGAGGAAAAAATTATGGATATGCTGAACTGAATGAAAGAAATAAGCATAAAAATCTGTGGACTAACTCAGGAAAAAGATATTTTGGCAGCAACTAGTTTAGGGATTGATTTCCTTGGTTTTGTTCTTGTTAAAGGATCAAGCAGATATGTCACCGTTAATAGGTTGAAAAAACTTCTGAAAGGAGTACCGTCTACTATCGGAACTGTTGCCTTATTAGTTAACCCTGAGAATGACATAGTAGAAAAAATTGCTAATGAACTTAATATTGATTTTTTGCAATTACATGGGCAAGAGTCACCTGAAAGAGTATTAGAGATATCCAAAAACAGCAAAATCCCAATAATAAAAGCCATTGGGATAAGTAGAAAAGATGATATTAAGAAAATTAGAAGTTATGAAAACATAGTTGATTACATGTTGCTGGACGCAAAGCCAGAGAGTGAGAAATCTCTTCCTGGTGGAAATGGAATTGCTTTTGATTGGAAAATATTGCAAGGTTTTAACGCAAAAAAACCTTGGTTTCTTGCCGGAGGATTAAATTCAGACAATGTTTCAAGCGCTATTTCCATTACTGGAGCAAATATGGTAGACGTTTCATCAGGAGTAGAAGTAGAACCTGGAAATAAATCTATAGAAAAAATATCAAGCTTTGTAAGGAGAGTTAATGAACACCATAAATAAAACTGATTTTCCTAACTCATACAAAATGGGTCCAGATCATAAAGGTAGATTTGGAGAGTACGGTGGAAGGTTTGTTTCAGAAACGTTAATGCCATTAATTCTTTCATTAGAGAAAGAATATAATTTGGCAAAAAGAGACAAAGGTTTTTGGAAAGAATATAATGATCTTTCTAAAAATTATGTAGGGCGTCCAAGCGCAATGTACTTTGCCGAAAGGCTAACATCATATCTTAAAGGTGCGAAGATTTATCTTAAAAGAGATGAGCTAAATCATACAGGGGCACACAAGATAAACAATGTTTTAGGTCAAATTCTTCTTGCAAAAAGAATGAATAAAAAACGAATTATCGCGGAAACGGGAGCAGGGCAACATGGAGTTGCTACCGCAACGGTGTGTGCCAGGTTTGGATTGAAGTGTATTGTTTTTATGGGAGAAACGGATGTAAGGAGGCAGGCCCCAAATGTCTTTAGGATGAAGTTGTTAGGAGCTGAAGTAGTACCCGTTACGGCTGGGAGAGGTACTTTAAAAGATGCTATGAATGAGGCCCTTAGAGATTGGGTTTCTAATGTAGATGATACTTTTTATTGCATAGGTACCGTTGCAGGTCCGCACCCTTATCCTGCAATGGTACGGGATTTCCAATCAGTTATAGGGAGAGAAGCTAGACAACAGATTGTTGAGTATGAGAAACGACTTCCCAACACAATAATAGCTTGTATAGGTGGAGGATCAAATGCAATGGGCCTCTTTTATGAGTTTTTGGATGATATCGATATAGATATTATTGGGGTAGAGGCTGGAGGTGAAGGTATTGATAGTCGAATGAGACACGCAGCGTCTCTTTCTGGTGGGTCACCGGGAGTTTTGCATGGAAACAAGACATACTTACTGCAAGACGAAGATGGTCAAATCATAGAAGGACATTCTATTTCAGCAGGGCTCGATTATCCTGGTATAGGGCCAGAACATTCATGGTTAAATGATACAAATAGGGTAAAATATGTTTCTGTGACAGATAAAGAAGCGTTAGAGGCTTTTCAGCTATGTTGTCAGTTAGAGGGTATAATACCAGCGTTGGAACCAAGCCACGCTTTGGCCCATGTAATAAAGATAGCTCCTAAAATGGAAAAAGATCAGATTATTCTTTTGAACATGTGTGGCAGGGGGGACAAAGATATATTTACGGTAGCCGAACACCTTAATGTATCCTTGTAAAATTATACCGAGCTACAACCAATAATTTTTTCAAAGTCATTTGTTACCTTCTCTAAGACATCTTTGACCATAATGAGCTCATCGAGTGAAAATTTAGATAATACGAAGTTCGCTACTTTTTCTTTTTGTTCAGGACGACTTATACCAATTCTGATCTTATAAAAATTTGACGTTTGTAGATTTTCGAATATTGACTTAACACCATTGTGACCTGCATGACCGCCACCAATTTTTTTTTTCATAACTCCCAGTTTCAAATCAATGTCGTCATAAATAACGAAAAGATTATTATTCTCTATTTTAAAATAATCAGCAAAGCTTTTTACACAGGAACCAGACATATTCATAAATGTTTGAGGTTTTAACAAAATAGTTTTCTGTTTCCCAACGATTCCCGTAGCATAATGTCCGTTTAATTTATTTTTCCAGTTTTCAAAGCTGTATCTTTCAGAGATCATGTCCAAAGCTGTGAAGCCTATATTGTGGCGTGTTTTGGAATGCTCCAAACCTGGGTTTCCGAGTCCTACAACTAAAATCAAATTAATGGCTTCTTAAGTTTATTCTGATGGTTCCTCAGAGTCCTTTGTTTCTTCCTCAGGAGTTCCCTCTTCGTTTTCTTCAGCTGCTTCTTCTTCTGTTTCGCTAGACTTTAAGCTACTTGGGGCTTGGATGTTTGCTAAAACAAAATCTCGACCCTTTATTGTGGTCTCGGTTCCTGAAGGAAGCTCTACACTAGATATAGTAATAGTATCACCTACTTCAAAATCTTTAATATCTACCTCTAAAGAGGAAGGTATTTCCATTGCATTAACCAACAGTTCAACTTCGGGCCTTACAACCGTAAGAACGCCGCCTTTTTTTAATCCTACACAAACATCCTGATTTTGAAAAACAACTGGGATAAAGAGTTTAATTCTTGCAGTTTTAGAAAGCCTCATAAAGTCAATATGGGTAGGTAGGTCTTTAACTATGTGCTTCTGAATATCCCTACATATTACCTGAATGGTTTTATCTCCAACTGTCAAGTTGATCAGAGTTGACATAAATTTACCTGCTCTTAGTAGTTTAATTAACTCGTTGAATTTAACATTTATACTAACGGGGTTTTCTGAGCCTCCGTATATAACGCCAGGTACAAGGTTATTTCTTCTAGCGGCTCTAGCAGCGCCTTTTCCAATATCCGCTCTAACGATTGCATTTAATGCTAAGCTATCAGCCATTTCTTAATACCTTTATTGTTATAAAACCTTGAACGTTAATATATTATATCTTATTTAAGGTCAAAATTTTTTTTAAACTAAATGTACTGCATTTGATAGGCTTTTAACAAAATCAAAAACCTTTTTATCACTTTCTTTAGAATTTATTTTTTCTATAATAGCAGAGCCAACAACCACACCATTCGCCAAGTGGGCAATTTCTTTAGCATCATCCGCATTTTTTATACCAAACCCTACACAAATTGGTGTATCGGTTTTTTCTTTTATACGAATAATGTCTCTCTCCACAGATTTTTTTACTGGGACTTTTGTACCTGTTACTCCAGCTACAGATACATAATAAAGAAAACCACTAGTATTTTTTAATAAACTTTTAAGCCGATTATCATCGCTTGTGGGAGTCAGTAAACGAATAAAGTTAATTTCACTTGCCAAACAGTGTACGCACAGTTCCTCATCCTCTTCGGGAGGAAGGTCAACAATAATTAAACCATCCACACCTAGGCTTTTTATTTTTTTCAGAAACTCTTTAGCACCTATTTTGTGAATAGGGTTAAAATACCCCATTAAAATGATTGGAGTTTTATCATCTTTGGTTCTGAAACTTTTGATTAGATCGTAAAGATGTTCCATAAGGAAGCCACCGTTCAATGCGGTTTGACCAGCTTCTTGTATGGTTTTTCCATCAGCCATTGGGTCAGTAAAAGGAATACCTATTTCAATAAGGTCAGCTCCAAGCTCAGGCAAACTATTTAAAAGTTTTTTTGAGTAATCGAAGTCAGGAAAACTAGCCATAATAAAAGGGATAAAGGCTTTACGTTTAATGGACTGTAATTCTTCAAACTTAGCATTTATTCTTGACATAAAATTATATCTCTAATTAATTACGAATACTCTCATATCTTTTAAATCACAATTGAGAATTAGTTAAGAAGTTTTTGGTTAGTGGCAACATAGTTAGGTTTTTAAATTAATGGGTTTCAAAACAGGTATAATAGGACTTCCAAACGTTGGCAAATCAACGCTCTTCAATGCACTAACGAAGTCTAATAACGCTCAAGCTGAAAATTTTCCATTTTGTACTATTGACCCAAATGTAGGGGAGGTTCCTGTTCCTGACAATAGATTGCAAAAATTAAGCTCAATGGCTAATTCGAAAGAGGTTATTCCAGCCAAAATGACGTTTGTTGACATAGCTGGTTTAGTCGAAGGAGCTTCTAAAGGGGAGGGGCTCGGAAATAAATTTTTGGCAAATATAAGAGAATGTGACGCAGTGGCTCATGTTATTAGGTGTTTTGAGAATGAAAACGTTACTCATGTCAATCAAGTGCTAAATCCAGTATCAGATATTGATATAATTAATACAGAGCTTTTACTAGCTGACTTGGAGAGTGTTAATAAGAGAATAGATAATCATAAAAAAAAGAGTAAAGAAACAGATGTTCAATTAACAAGTATAGAATTCTTAGAAAAAGCAAAGGCTCTATTAGAAGAGGGTACACATGTAAGAAACGGAAGCTTTAATGAAGAGGAATTGGTCATGAAGAAATATTCACAACTTCTAACTTCAAAACCCATGCTTTTTATTTGTAACGTAGATGAAGATAGCGTTGTAAGTGGCAACCAATTTTCTAAGTCTGTTGAGGAAAAAGCTAACTCTCTGGACTCAAAAACAATTAATATTTCGGTTTCGATTGAGCAAGAATTGAGCGAGTTGACTGATCCTGATGAGCTTCAAAGCTTTTTAAATGAAATGGGTATGATGACAGCAGGTCTAGATAAATTTATAAATCAGGGTTACAAGTTGCTTGATCTCTGTACATATTTTACTGTTGGCCCAAAAGAAACCAAAGCTTGGACCATTAACCGTAATACATGTGCTCCTGAGGCAGCAGGAAAAATACACACTGATTTTAAGAAAGGTTTTATTAGAGCAGAAACAGTCAGTTATGGAGATTATGTGGAATGTGGTGGCTGGGCCAAAGCAAAGGAGTCAGGCAAGCTAAGAAGTGAGGGCAAAGAATATATTGTTAAAGATGGGGATATTTTGAATTTTTTATTCAATAAGTAATATTTTAATCGTATTCTATTCCACTTAAATAAAGGCCTTGAGGAGGTGCTACTGTCCCACAATGAGACCTATCTTTAGCTTTTAATGCTTGAGCAATTCTTTCTGGTGACCAAGATCCTTTACCAACTTTTTCTAAACTACCAACAATACTTCTAATTTGATTATGTAAAAAGCTTCTTGCAGAAAATTGAAATTCGTAGATAAATCCATGATCGGATTTATTTTTTTTTATCAAAATAGCATCAATAGTTTTCATAGGGCTTTTAGCTTGGCAACTAGAAGATCTGAAAGTTGTAAAATCATGCTTTCCAACAAGATACATTGCTGCAACTTTCATTTGTTCTTCATTTAGGGGGTAATGGATGTTCCAATATAGATTTCTTTCAAATGTAAGGGAAGCTCCTCGATAATAAATTTTGTATATATAATGACGCTTAATTGCAGAAAATCTTGCATGAAAATTCTTGTCGACAAGTTTTACCTCTAGCACAGAGATCGGTTTCTTGGCTAAGTAAAAGTTTAATGCTTTTTGAACTGTGTACTCTTCCCATAATTTTTCTAAGTCGATATGCGCTATTTGATTTGTCGCGTGAACACCTGCATCGGTTCTTCCTGCCCCAACTACCTCTTGGCAGGATGGTTCTAAATTCCTTATAGCCTCTAAAAGCACACCTTGAACAGTTTCGATATTATCCTGAATTTGCCATCCATGAAAACACGTTCCATCGTATTCTAGTTTTAACGAAAAGCGGTACATTTATTTTTTTCTTGTTTATCTCTTTAATTGGTGAATGGATTTATGACTAAAAAAATATTTGTTTGTATATGTACTTTTTTTCATTTAAAAAACAGTTATCAAATACAGTGATAAATATGTCAATAACTGAAAAAGATTACAAACAAAGTTTATTTTTACCTAAGACTGATTTTCCCATGAGAGCTAATTTACCCGAAAGGGAAAAAGAGTGGCTTTCAAAATGGGAAAAAATAGAGGTTTATAATAAATTAAGGTTCAAGAAAGAGGGAAGAAAAACGTTTATTTTGCACGATGGCCCGCCCTATGCAAATGGATATTTACATATTGGTCATGCCTTGAACAAAATTTTAAAGGATTTTGTGACCAGAAGTAAGCAGGTAATGGGAATGAATTGTGTATATGTTCCAGGGTGGGATTGTCATGGCTTGCCTATAGAATGGAAAATTGAAGAAAAATATCGTCAAAAAGGAAAAAACAAAGAAGATATTCCGATAAATCAGCTGAGAAAGGATTGTCGAGAGTTTGCTCAGGATTGGATAAAATTACAGAAAGAGGAATTTAAAAGGCTTGGAGTAATTGGAGATTGGAAAAATCCTTATTCAACGATGGATTTCGAAAGTGAGGCTGTGATTTCTGAAGAGTTTCTAAACTTAGTTAATAAAGGCGTAGTATATAGAGGCTCGAAACCAGTTATGTGGTCTCCAGTAGAAAAAACGGCTCTAGCAGAGGCAGAAATAGAATATAAAAACCATAGAAGCTCTACAATCTGGGTTAAATTCAAGATCGATAAAGGAGATTTTAGGGGAGACGATATAGTAATATGGACTACTACTCCTTGGACAATTCCTTCAAATAAAGCGGTAGCATATCACTCAAGTATTAGATACGGGCTTTATGAGATTAATGAAGTTGAGCATGAGTGTTGGGTTAAGGTAGGAGACCGAATTATTCTCGCTGATAATCTATCAGATGAGACCCTGAAAAAGTCGCGAGTAATTAAGTATAATCGCGTCAAATCTGTGGAAAGTACTGTTTTGAACAATTTGATCCTTAGACATCCGTTTTTTGGATTATCTGGAGCAAATGGATTCTGGGATTATGACGTGCCGTTGGTAGAGGCTGAACACGTGACGGATGAAACGGGAACAGGATTTGTACATATTGCACCTAGCCACGGAGCTGAAGATTTTGAAGTTTTTTTGAAGCGTGGATGGCTGTCAAAAATGACTGACAATGTACTGGATGATAGTAGTTTTGCAGATCATGTCCCTTTTTTCAAAGGTCTAACAATTTTTGATAAAAAGGGTAAAGATGGTGGGGCAAATAGAAATGTTATCGATAAGCTAGTTGAAGCTGATCGCCTTATCGCCAGAGGCATACTGGAACATTCATACCCACATAGTTGGAGATCTAGAGCTCCAGTAATTTTTAGAAACACGCCTCAGTGGTTTGTGAATATCGATAGACCGTTGGAGGATGGTCTTGATGATAATGGCAAATCTATTAGAGAACGAGCGTTAACGTCTATCGACAAATTAGTAAAATGGGTTCCAAAGTCTGGTAGAAATAGGTTATTTAATATGGTTTCCTCGAGACCAGATTGGGTTTTGTCGAGGCAACGCGCCTGGGGAGTTCCACTAACATGTTTTGTTAAAAAAGATTGTGCACCAGATCATCCTGAATTTATTTTAAAAGATGATAAATTAAACAAAAGAATTAATGATATTTTTAGAAAAGAGGGAGCTGATGCATGGTTCAAAGAGGGGTCAAAAGAGAGATTTTTAGATGGTTTATATGATCCAGATCAATTTGAGCAAGTAAATGATATTTTGGACGTGTGGTTCGACTCTGGCTCAACCCATGCATATGTTCTCAGAGATAGGCCAGATGGGGAGTGGCCAGCTGATTTATACCTTGAGGGAACCGATCAACATAGAGGGTTCTTTCACTCCTCTTTGCTTCAATCTTGTGGAACTCGGGGAAGAGCTCCCTACGAGGGTGTTTTAACTCACGGGTTTATTTTAGATGAAAAGGGATTGAAAATGTCTAAGTCCCTTGGGAACACGGTTAGCCCTCAACAAGTAATCAAGCAATATGGCGCGGATATTTTGAGGCTTTGGGTTGCCCAATGCGATTATACAGTGGATATGAGAATTGGGCCTGAAATTTTAAAGGGCGTTGCGGATAGTTATAGGAAACTTAGAAATACTGCGAGGTTTTTACTTGGAAATTTAAGTGAATATAGAGAAAGTATTATTGAGTATAATGAACTTCCTGACCTTGAAAAATATATTCTAAATAGGGTTTTTGAAGTAGATAAAAAAATAAGAGATGCATATGAGTCTTATTCTTTTCAACATGTTTTTCAAATTTATTTTCAATTTTGTACTCAGGATCTATCTTCCTTTTATTTTGATATAAGAAAAGATGTTTTATATTGTGAGGGCAAAAATAGCTTGAAAAGAAAAGCAACGCTAACTCTTCTTGATTTGCTTTTCTATCGGCTTATTACATGGTTTGCTCCCATTTTACCTTTCACAATGGAGGAGGTATATCTTGAAAGGTTTCCCGATGAAGATAAATCGGTGCACCTTTTAGATATTCCTAAGTCTGAAAATCATTGGAAAAATAAAGAGATTGAAGAAAAATGGGATCTAATTAGAAAAGTAAGAAAGGTTGTTACAGGGGCAATTGAAATTTTTAGAAGAGATAAGGTAATTGGCTCTAGCTTAGAAGCTTTTCCAACAATTTTTATAAAAGATAAAAGTCTATACAGTATGATTAAGTTAGCAGATATGGGTGAAATATGCATAACCTCCGGGTTTGATGTTAAGCACATAGAAGGAGAATTACCAAGTGATTGCTTTACCTCAGATGAAACACCAGACATTGGTGTTATTTGCAAAATAGCAACTGGCCATAAATGTGAAAGATGTTGGACATATAAGAATTCTGGGTTTGATTCAGAAAAGGCTTTATGCATCAGATGTTCTTCAGTTATCAATTCAATAGAGTAGTGAAATTATTTTTCTCTTGGATGCGTCGACCTATAAACCTGAATTAACTTTTTTTCCTCTACCTGGGTATATATCTCAGTGCTAGAAAGAGAAGAGTGCCCCAATAGTTTTTGAATGCTTCTTAAGTCAGTGTTCTCGTTAAGCATGTGAGTTGCGAATGAGTGACGAAGTGAGTGAGGAGTAGTTGTTTCTAAAAAACCATTTTCTTTTCGTGCTTTTTCGATAACTTTTTGAAAAGATCGTGGAGAAAGCTTTTTTCCCCTTATCCCTAAAAATAAAAAATCATTTGCTTTTTTATAAAAAGGAATGCTTTGAAGATACTCTTTTATTATCTGATCTGTAATTTCTAATATAGGAACCATTCTTTCCTTGTTTCCCTTTCCTTTAACAATGATGCTGTCACCCAGAGGTAATACAGATCTCTTTAAATCTAATGCCTCAGAGATTCGCATGCCACAAGTGTAAAGCAAAATAAAAATAGCTTTATTCCTTAGAATTACCCACTTTCGCTCTTTGGCTTTTTCGATTGATTTTAATAACTTTTCTATCTCTTTTATCGAATTGGGTCTTGGGAGGTTTTTGTCTTTTCGAGGTGAATCCAATTTTTCTATATCAGGATTTTTCTCATTATACGTATTGTCTAACCAAGAAAGAAAATTTTTTAAGCTAGAGATTTTTCGACATATTGTTGCAGAGCCAACCGATTGTGATTTTAGTGACACAATCCAATTTCTAAAGTCTGCTAATTTTATTTTTCTAAAATCTGATGGAGAAACATCGGTATTATCATTGAAGGCAAAGGTACAAAAACTTTTGAGATCAATACTATATGACTTAATTGAGTTAAGTGATAATTTCCGCACATTAGAGTTGTATGAAATCCATTCATTAAGTATTTTTTCAAGTTTGGTGGTCATCTTTATAATCTCGAAGTGTTTATTTGATCTCTTGAAATAAAACTATATTTTCTATGATAAGTTCTCTATTTGTTTAGAAATAATTTTGCTTAGAAACTCCAAGTAGTCAGTAGCTTGGTCTATTGAGAACGTTTTCTTGTCGTTAGCTTCAAGAAAAATAAATCCTAGCCCTTTATTTTTGATGTTTAGGCTCAATATTGCTTCAGATTCGACATTGTCCTGAGAAGAATCTAAACCTAGATTAAATCTGTGCTCGTAACTTAAATCCTCTCGCAAAATAACTAGTCTAGACTCGGTGAGGCCTACAAATTTAGAAAAATCTAACAGTTCCTCTTTAGAAGCATATTTAATATTTTTTATATCCCCGTCAAATTGAACCGTTTTTTCTAAAACTATTTTTAGAGAGTTTATTTTCAGAAAAATTGGAAACTCATCAAATAGTTTCATAAATAGCTCTTGGATGGTTTTTGAGTCAAGAACAGATAAACAACACTTATGTATTTTATTTACACTCAGTTGATTTTCATAAGCATTTTTAAGTATCTTATCATTTGCGTTTTTTAAATTTTCAAGTTTAGCGCCTAGTCTTTTGAGAAATATATTTCTAATGTCTACAATATTTTCATCATCAGAAAAATTGTTTTCGTTAATTAAGGACATAAAAATTTCCTGATCCAACAATACCAAATCTGGATTTTTAAGGATCTTTTGCCTTACGTCCTCATTTAATTTATTTTTTTTCATTCAACTACAATATTGATTGACCTGTTTTATTCCAGTCATTAGTGAATTGCTTAAGTCCAGAGTCGGTTAGAGGATGTTTTATAAGCTTGTCAAAAACATTAACTGGTATAGTAGCTACATCTGCGCCAATTGAAGCACATTCTTTAACATGATTAATTGTTCTGATTGATGCTGCCAATATCTTCGTATTAAACCCATAATTGATATAAATTTTCTTTATTTCAGAAATCAAGTTTGCTCCATCTTGATTGCTGTCATCCAACCTTCCAATAAAAGGACTTACAAAACTTGCTTTAGCTTTAGCTGCAAGGAGAGCTTGAGAGGATGAGAAACATAAGGTCATGTTAACACTAGTGCCTTCATCAGAAAGTCGTTTGCAAGCCGCAAGACCCTCCCATGTAATAGGAAGTTTAACTGTAACATTTTCAGCTATTGCGGAAAGCTTTTTTCCTTGTAAGTACATCTCTTCTCTATCCGTAGCGCTCACTTCGACACTCACGGACCCTTTAACGATTTTTGTGATTTCGGCAATCACTTCAAAAACGTTTTTTCCTGACTTTAAAATTATAGACGGATTAGTTGTTATTCCGTCTAAAATACCAATATTATTATATTCTATTATTTTGTCGATTTCTGATCCATCAAGAAATAATTGCATGGCGATACCTTTTTGGCTCAATATTGAATTAAAGCTGTAGTCTACATGGTGATTTATTTCAAAGAAAGAAAAATTAAGTTCGAGTAAAAATTAATGTCAGAAGAAAAAAAATTTGGAATTATATTTACAAACCCAAAAATACCCATTTTGGACTATAAGACAAATGATGTTGAAATACAAATTGGTAACTTGGTTGAAGTGCCTTTAGGAAATAGGATTGTTTTGGGAGTAGTTTGGAGAGACGGATCTCCCGAATTTCAGCCAGGGGATTTAAAATCTATTTTAAGAGTTGTAGGCACATTTAAACTCAGCGAGGAGATGATCCTTTTCCTAAAAAAAGCACATACGTATACTCTTTCACCAATTCAGGCCTTCTTAAAAATGACTGTTCAAAATCTTGACTTTCATAAAAAAGAACGTGCCGATATTATGTTCGAGAATAATAGTTTGAGTATTAAAAAATTAACTCAAAAACAAGCCGAAGTAGTAGAGATCTTTAAAAAATTTTCTCAGAAAAAAGCTTCGTTTAAAAGCATTTCTGATAAAATTAAAGTAAGTAGATCATTAATTACCTCAATGGTTCATCAAGGAATTTTAATAAAATTAGATGAAATAAAAAAAAATGAGATAATAAAACCTAAGTTTTCGAAAACTCTTTCTGAGAGGCAGAAAAAAGCCTCAACCATGATTAGAAAAGATGTGACTCAAAACTCTTTCTCTCCTTGGTTACTTTTTGGAGTAACAGGTTCGGGAAAAACAGAAGTTTATTTGGATGCAGTATCGGAGTGTTTGAGTAAAAATAAACAAGCTTTAATTCTTCTTCCAGAAATATCACTTACCATCGATTTTATTGAACGTATAAAAAACCGATATGGCGTTATCCCTGGAGAATGGCATTCCCGATTATCAGTGTCAAAGCGTAGGAGTGTTTATAATAGAATAGTTAGCGGTGAGTTAAAGGTCTTAGTTGGTGCAAGATCTGCTATTTTTTTACCTTACAAGCGTTTGGGTTTAATTGTCATCGATGAGGAGCATGATAACGCTTATAAGCAGGAAGAAGTTCCCATATATAACGCTAGAGATTTGGCTGTGTTGAGAGGGTCATTGGCTCTATGTAGTGTTGTTCTTTCTTCTGCAACGCCAAGTATTGAAACGTGGCACAATTTTAAGATTGGGAAATACAAGAAAATTGACTTACCTGAGCGTTACGGAAAAGTACAACAGCCTCGAATCAGACTTATAGATATGAATGAAGAAAAGTTAAATAGGGATACTTGGATTTCTCCGAACTTAAATCGAGAAATAGAAATTGCTCTTGAGCGTGGTGAACAGGTTCTATTATATTTAAATAGAAGAGGTTACGCCCCTATTTCTTTTTGCACTCGATGTAGGCAATCCATAACTTGCAAAAATTGTGCTACAAATTTGGTATTACACCGTGAAAAAAATTGTTATCTTTGTCACATATGTGGTTCCACGGAACCTTTAGATACCAATTGCAATGAATGCAAGGAAGGTAGCAAATTAATTCCAATAGGACCAGGGGTTGAAAGAATTCAATCAGAGATTAGAAGACTTTTCCCCAACAATAAAAGTGTAGTGTTATCATCTGATTTCTTTTCAGATAAAGAAAAAATGCCGGCGGTGTTAGAAGAAATAAAGTCAGGAAAAAACGATATAATAATTGGAACCCAATTGGTATCAAAAGGATACAATTTTCCAATGTTAAAGTTGGTTGCAGTTATCGATGCTGATATGGGTTTAAGCGCAGGAGACCATAGAATTCTTGAAAAAAGCTATCAAACCATAAAACAAGTAATAGGAAGGGCTGGCAGATTTTCCGATGGCAGCAGTGCTTTTCTTCAAACCTGGTTGCCAGATCATGCAGTTTTCCAAGCTCTATTGCATGATACAGCCGAAGGTTTTTTAGAAACCGAATTGCGGGAAAGGAAACGTGGAGGAGCACCTCCTTATGGGAAATTAATTTCTATTATTATATCAGGTTTTTTTGAGAGAGCATTGATTGAGTTTGGAGTGGATTTGAAGAAACAATTTAAATTGTTAAAGTTAAAAAACTGCGAGATTTTTGGCCCAGCTTTAGCTCCTATTCCCAAAATAAGAAAAAAAATACGAGTTAGATTATTGATTAAAACTAGAAACTTTGAAAGGTTCTCCCAGTTAGAAATAAGAGAATGGCTAAAAAAAGTTGTTGTCCCGAAGGGTATATATTTTAGTGTGGACATTGATCCGTATAGTTTTTATTAGAGTATGAAAGAAAGATACACCAATTTTCTGGAAAATATCATGAATAAGTCCAAGAATAAAATAATGCCATCAAAGCAATTCCTTAAAGTTCCAAAGTATATTAGTGGAGAACATGCAATCGAAGGTCAAGCTAGCATAACCAAGTTAAGTGCCAATGAAAATTTAAATGGACCTAGTGAGAAAATAAAAAATATTTACAACTCCCTCCAAGACTCTCTTTTTGAATATCCAGAAAGTGATCATTTGTCGCTCAGGCAAGCCATATCTGATGTTTATAATATAGATAAGGAAAAAATTTTTTGTGGTGCTGGATCAGACGAAATTATTCAGTTGCTGTGTCGCTGTTATTCTCAAGTTGGAGACGAAGTGATTTATACTGAACATGGCTTCTTAATGTATAAAATATCTGCAATAGCAGCTGGTGCCAAACCTGTAAAGGCTGATGAAAATAATAGAGTTGCATCTGTTGACAACATCCTAGCGCGAGTTTCAAAAACAACCAGAATAGTATTTTTGGCTAACCCTAATAACCCAACAGGGACAATGATCGGTCTTGATGAAATAAAACGGTTAAGGAAAAAATTATGTCCCAATATATTATTGGTTTTAGATGGGGCCTATGCTGAATATATAGAAAATTATGATGGTGGACTAAAACTGGCAGATGAGTTTCATAATATCTTTATAACAAGGACGTTTTCAAAAATTTATGGATTAGGAGGCCTCCGAGTTGGATGGGGATATGGATCACAGGACATAGTAAATGTTTTAAATACCGTTAGGTCTCCTTTTAATATTTCGTCTGTTGGATTAAAACTCGCAGAAATATCAATTTTAGATAAAAAATTTGTGGAAAAACAGAGGAGATTGAACAGAGAAAATAGAGATAGTTTAAGAAAAAAATTATTGGCCCTGGGTTTGGAAGTGGATCTCTCCTATGCAAATTTCTTACTATTAAGGTTTTCGGAGAGACAACAACTCCTCAAAGCTGACAATTTTTTGAAAAAAAATGGCTTAATTGCAAGGCGGGTGGAGTCTTATGGATTACCCAACGCTTTAAGATTAACGATTGCAACTGGAGAGATTTGTAATAGAGTTCATTCTCTATTAAAGGAACTTTTGGGGAAATGAATTGATATTCAAAAGAATAACACTTATTGGCTTAGGCTTAATAGCTTCTTCAATAGCTCTTTCAGCAAAAGAGAAATGGAAAAAAGTTGAGATAAATGGGTATGATATTTGTCCTAAGGTAAGAGAGTCAGCAAGAAAAATAAGATTTTGTGACGTAAAGAATAATTTAAATGAAGCTTTAAAGGATGCAAACCTTGTTATACTCTGCGTACCTGTTGGGCAAATTCCTGAAGTTGTAAAAAGTTTAAGTGGGGAAATTACTTCAGAAATGATTATTACTGACGTTGGTTCAGTAAAATTATCACTTATAGAAAGTCTAGAACCTATTTTAAAAGAAAAAATGGATTTGTTTGTTCCTGGTCATCCAGTTGCAGGCACAGAAAAATCAGGACCTGAGTCCGGTTTTGCTGGTTTGTTTGAAGGCCGATGGTGTATTCTTACTCCCTTGGCGCTAACAGACCCCAAAGCTGTAATGAAAGTGAAAAATTTCTGGTCTTCATTAGGTATGAACATAAAGATAATGACCCCAGAACACCATGATTTAGTTTTGGCTGTAACTTCTCATGCTCCACACCTTATCGCTTATACTGTGGTGGGAGTTGCTAATGATCTTGAGACTGTTACTGAGTCAGAGATTATAAATTATTCTGCTGCAGGTTTTCGTGACTTCACCAGAATAGCAGCATCGGATCCAACAATGTGGAGAGATATTTTTTTAAATAACAAAAAAGCACACTTAGAAGTTCTTGGTAGGTTTACAGAAGAGCTTTTTTCGTTACAGCGAGCTATAAGGAGAGAGGACGGAGATTATCTTTTGAAATATTTTGAAAGAACAAGAGATATCAGAAAAAGTATTGTTGAGGCTGGCCAAGACACAAAAAACCCAGATTTTGGAAGAAACTAAATTTTTGTTAAAAATTTAATTCAAAGACATTCTTTTTGTTGATGAATACGATATTATTTTTTACAGATATCAAGAAAGGAATTTCGATGAAGTTTTCGGGGTTTGTTAATAGCTTTAAGCTCACAAACGCCTTTATTAGATATATAAATTTTACTATTTCTGGATTATTTGTGGTAATTAAATTAAAGATATTGGGGGAGATTTTCAAAAAGCATTTTTCTTCTTTATTCGTGTAAATTTTATTTGTACTTAAATAAAGCTTTAAATCGCAATTCAGTTTTAAAAACTCATTCATAAAATTTACAGTTTCTATAATAAAAGGTTTCCTTTCAAAATTTGGTTTTTCAGATTGTGTTGAAAATGGCTCATAATGCAAAGACCCGCTTAGTAATAACTGACTATCTACTTCTCTGTTTAATCGAATAAAATCATTTGAATCTTTTCTTAAACTTACTCTATCCAATCTTATATAGACTTCAATTTCACCCCTTGAGATATCTCTTAGAGCAACTATTGCTTGGTCAATATCTGCAATTTCAATCTCATTATTACCTATTACTTTAATACCATTTGTTTGTGATATAAGCTTGAATTTTTCAGCTATCGACACCCCTGATAAACTTAATCTTGACTCTTTTGCAGTGAAGTATAAAGAACTTGAAAAGTCTCCTTTAATCACGGGTTTATCAATTAAAATAATGGTTTTTCTTAGATTATAAGCCATTCTTAGTATATCAGCTTTGGGGATCAAAACCTTGTAATTAGTGTTCGCAATCTGTGAATTGATATTTTTTATTTCTGTGAAAAATCTGTAAGGGAATCCTGAAGTTTTAAAGTTTGAATTTTTAATATTAGAATCTAAGGTATGACTTAAGGCTTCCAATAAAATTTTTTCTTGCTTTTTAGCTACATAAAACCAAACCATATAGCTTGAAACCATAATCACAAAAAAGGTGAGTAAAAATGTAATTATTTTTTTTTTCATTATATTTTGATATAACAAATTACAATTTATATCTAGCGATCAGTAATGATATCTTTTAAGCTCATAGAAGAAAAAAGATAAAAAAATCATATTGGAAAAATATTGCCAAAGAAAAAGTACTCTTTCAATTTTATAAAGACCGAAGCACAAGACTTTGGGCAACCGGTACAACAAATTGTTTTGATGTTATTATCTTTAGTTCTCGTATTTGTAGGCGCATACCTTATGTTTCCTTCTGTTGCACCTATATTTTTGTCATCACCTTACCTAAACGGCGTTATACTGACAGTATTTATTTTTGGAGTTCTTTGCTGTTTTTGGCAAGTTTTTGTGGTATTTGCTGCAGTAAATTGGGTGGAAAATTTTGCACTTGATCGACCTGGTCATGAGTTTGTCAATCCTCCTAAAATTCTAGTGCCCTTGGCGTCTCTTCTAAAAGGCAGAAAAACAAAAACAATCTTGACTTCAAGTTCCTTAAATTCAATTTTAGATTCTGTTGCAACAAGATTAAATGAAGCGAGGGACTTGACTCGTTATGTGATCAATTTATTGATTTTTCTTGGCCTTTTAGGAACATTTTATGGTTTGGCAATAACTGTACCAGAGGTTGTTAATACTATAAAGAGCTTAGTCCCAAAGGAAGGGCAGACTGCTATCGAAGTTTTTGACAATTTAATGGAGGGCCTGGAAGGGCAGTTGGGGGGGATGGGTACGGCTTTTGCATCATCTCTTTTAGGCTTGGCTGGTAGTTTAGTTGTTGGTCTACTTGAACTTTTTGCAGGACATGGACAAAATAGATTCTACATGCAACTGGAAGAATGGCTTTCTTCATTTACAAGTATTGGTTTCTTTGGTGATGGTGATACAGGGGGCTCTAACGGTAACAACAGTAATTTTGGTCCGTTGATTGCTCAATTAGGGCAACAAGTTTCGTCATTAAGTGAAATTGTTGAAACGTCTGAAAAATATAGATCTAAAACTGATGAGCAGATTAATAATTTATCAGATTCAATTAAAGCATTAATTAATTCTAAAGTTTCGGTTTCTTCTTCAAACAATGGAGCAGGTTCTTTTGATAAGAGTTCTATAGATAAATTGATTTCTAGTCAAAACGATTTAAACACTTTAATTAAAGGTCAGTTTGGAGAAAGTAGCTCAAAGGACCTAGAAAGTGTTACTAGATTGAGAAACATAGAAGTCCAAATATCTAAATTAGTAGATGAACTAATAAATTCACGACAAGATGCATTAGCAGACCTGAGATCGGATCTATCTGAATTAAGTAGAGCGATTATTGAATTGGCTAGAGGCAATAAAAAGGGTTAATAAACATGTTGACCAGAAGGAGTGGAGAGCGATTCACAGCAAATATCTGGCCAGGCTTTGTGGATGCTATGACTGCAATTCTACTTATCTTAATGTTCATTTTGTCTATTTTTATGATCATTCAATCTATATTACGGGATACGATATCTGTTCAGGAGATAGAACTTAGCGAACAAGAAGTGGAACTTTCAGAGCTTGGAAATGATTTAAAATCTTTAAGTGATCAATTAGGCCTTTTGCGCAGTGAGAAGACTTCATTAGAAACAAGTTTTAGTCAGCAATCAAATGAATTGAAATTACGTGAGAAGGAGTTGAATCAGAAAATAAGTCTTTTGTTAGAATTGAGAAAAGAGATGGATATTGCAACAAAAGAAATAAAAGATTTTGAACTGCAAGTTGCCTCACTTATTACAAAAAGGCTGGAGTTGAGTAATCAGTTGAAAACAGAAAAAGATAATCTGAGTTCTGAAGTATCTAAAAAGGAAGCTGCTGAACTAGCTTTAGCAAGAGCCAGAAAACAAATAAATAAAAAGATAAAAGAAGAAAAAATTATGGCAGCAACTAATGAAGCATTAGAGTTGCTTGTTAAAAAACTGAAGTATGAAAACAAAATTCAATTATCTGAAAAAAAGGATATTTTAGGTAAATTGGAAACAAGTGAAATCGCTTTATCAGAGTCTAGAGAAAGGTTAGATAAAGTTTCGAAAGATTTAACAGATGCTGAAAAAAGAAGGCTTCTTGAGCAATTCGCTATAAAAAATCTGAAAGAATCTCTTGCAAATAATAAAGAAGAGCTAGCTATTCTGACCCTTGCTTTAGAGGAAGAGAGAAAAAACGCTATGGAAACGCTAAAACTTTTAGCAGCAAGTCGAGAGGCAAAGGCTTTACTAGAAAAGAGATCTGAAAGGTTAGAGAAAAGGCTTGTAGATAATGAAACTATTATGCAAACAAGAGATTTGGCTCTGAGAGAAGCCCGACTCAGACTTTCAGCTGAGGAAGAAAAAACTAAAGCTTCAAGAGAAGAAGTAGCTAGGCTAACGTTACAAGCTTCTGATTTAAGCGAAAAATTGGATCAGTTGACATCCATACTAGATGAGACAATCAAAAAGGATTATTCCAATAATGTTGAGATACAAGCTTTGGGAGCAAAATTGAACGCTGCCTTGGCAAAAGTAGCATCTGAGCAAAGGGTAAGAGCACAATTGGAAGAAAAAGAAAGAAAAAGATTGGAGAGTGAAGCAAAAAATCTTAGAGAATATAGGTCCGAATTCTTTGGGCGTTTAAAAAAGATTTTGGGAGAGGTTGATGGAATAGATGTGGTAGGAGATAGGTTTGTTTTTTCTTCAGAGGTTTTATTTGATAAAGGTTCGGCAGACTTAGGTTATAAGGGTCAAGAACAGTTAGATCAAATTTCCAGAGTTTTAAAAGATATTTCTCTAATTATACCTGAAGATATCAACTGGATTTTAAGAGTTGATGGTCACACCGATATTACCCCTGTAAGCGAGTCTAGTAATTTTGATGACAACTGGGAACTTAGTCAGGCAAGATCCTTATCAGTAGTGAGATATATGATAAGAAGTCAAGATATTGACCCAAAACGTCTTTCCGCCGCAGGTTTTGGAGAACATCAGCCAATTTCTTTTTCAGATTCAAATGAAGATTTAGCAAAAAATAGGAGAATTGAGTTCAAGCTAACAGAGAGATAAACGGTCAAGTTAAAATCTTGTCTTTAACTCTTTTTGTTCTATTGGAGTCAATAGATTTATATCCTAATTTTAGCACTCCTTTTTGGACGCCTATTTTTACAACACCGCCTTTTTTAAGAGCTCCAAAAAGCAACTCTTCTGATAGTGGTTTTTTAATATGCTCTTGTATTTTTCTAGATAGAGGTCTCGCACCCATTTTTGAGTCATAACCCTCACCAGCAATCCACTCCAATGACTCCTTTGAGAATTCAATTGTAACATTTCTATCTATTAGTTGCCCTTCCAATTGTAGTATAAATTTTTCTACAACTTGTATAACTATCTCCATTGGTAGTGAGTTAAAAGTAATAACTGAATCAAGTCTGTTTCTAAATTCAGGAGTAAACATTTTTTCAATTGCAGCGTCAGCTTCACCTATCCTTACGCTTCTATTAAAACCAATAGCTTCTTTAGCCTGCTCACTTGCGCCTGCATTAGATGTCATTACTAAAATTACATTTCTAAAGTCTACCCTTTTGCCATTGTGATCAGTCAACTTGCCGTGATCCATTACTTGTAACAAAATATTGAAAACATCAGGGTGCGCTTTTTCTATCTCATCTAGCAAAAGAACGCAGTAGGGTTGTTGATCTACACCATCTGTTAGCAACCCTCCTTGATCAAACCCTACATACCCGGGAGGAGCTCCTATTAATCTGGAAACAGAATGCTTCTCCATATACTCTGACATGTCAAACCGCAATAAATCAACGCCAAGAACATCTGCAAGTTGTTTGCAGACCTCTGTTTTTCCAACTCCAGTCGGACCAGCAAATAGATAACTTCCAATTGGTTTTTCAGGTTCACGAAGCCCAGCTCTTGACAATTTAATAGATGAAGAAAGCATTTCTATAGCTTTATCTTGACCAAACACAACTCGTTTAAGCGATTTTTCGAGGTCTTGAAGAACCTCAGAGTCATTTTTAGAAATTCTTTTTGAAGGAATTCTAGCTATTTTTGAAACTATATCCTCAATCTCTCTAACACCAATTATTTTTTTTCTTTTATTCTCCATAAATAAGCTTTGAGCAGCTCCAGCTTCGTCGATAACATCAATTGCTTTATCAGGAAGCTTTCTATCGTGAATATATTTGGTGGCTAATTCTACTGCAGACCTTATCGAATCGTTTGAATATTTTATTTTGTGATGATCTTCAAAATACTGTTTTAGGCCATTCAATATTTTGACTGTATCTTCTGCAGAGGGCTCGTTAACATCGACCTTTTGAAACCGCCTCGCGAGAGCTCTATCTTTTTCAAAGTGATTTCTGAATTCCTTATAAGTTGTAGATCCCATGCATCTTAAAGAGCCGTCTTGTAGAGATGGTTTCAGTAAGTTTGAAGCGTCCATTGCTCCACCCGAAGTCGCCCCAGCTCCTATGACGGTATGAATCTCATCAATAAAAAGTATGGCAGATTTTTCATTTGCTAACTCTTTCATAACAAGCTTCAGTCTTTCTTCAAAATCACCCCTATATCTAGTTCCTGCAAGAAGAGAGCCCATATCTAGAGAATAAATTATACAGTTTTTTAGAACTTTCGGCGTCTGATCGTTTATAATTTTTCTAGCCAAGCCTTCCGCAATTGCAGTTTTACCTACGCCAGGATCACCAACCAGTATCGGATTATTTTTTCTTCGCCGACAAAGTATCTGTATGCATCTCTCCACTTCAATGGCTCTACCTATTAGTGGATCTATTTGACCTTCCTTTGATTTTTTGTTCAGGTTTATGCAATATTTTGAAAGCGCACTCTCCTTTTCTGAATCTTTTTTATCATTTTCCAAGGACTGTTCATCCATATTATCTTCATTTTTATTTTCTCCAAAGTTTGGATTCTTGGAAACACCATGAGCTATAAAGTTAACTGCATCATACCTGGTCATATTTTGTTCCTGAAGAAAAAATGCGGCATGACTTTCTCGTTCTGCAAAAATCGCTACTAAAACATTAGCTCCAGTAACTTCATTGCGTCCGGAGCTTTGGACATGAATAGCGGCTCTTTGTATAACTCTTTGAAATCCCGTAGTTGGAACAGCTTCGCTTCCTTCAACTTCGGTTACTAAACTTCCAAGTTCATTATTCAAAAAGTTTTCAATATTTGTTCTTAACTCTTTGACATTGACATCACATGCTAACAAAACATTAGAAGCATCTTTTTCGTCTAATAAAGCTAAAAGAAGATGTTCCAGTGTGGCTAACTCATGATTTCTCTCATTTGCCAGCTTTAAAGCGCTGTGTATGCTTTTTTCAAGTGAACTAGAAAATGAAGGCATTTCGATCCTTTTTTATGACTATTTATGACTATTAAATCAGTTTTAAACCGAAACTATGAAATAGTAAAACCTAAATTTCTGACTCAAAGTTAAAAATTATCTTTTAAAGATCTTATTCTTGCAAATCTTTCAGCTGAGGTTAGGGTTTCCATTTTTAACGTTTTTACTATCGAGGGATCGTCCTGTCTTAAAAATGGGTTAGTATCGTACTCCTCTCTTAAAGTTGATGGAATTGTTGGCTCGTTTTTTGACAAGGTTTCTATAACTCTTTTATGTCGATCTTTAAGCTTTAGGTTGTTTTTGTCTATGCTAAGAGCGAATTCTATGTTTGATTTAGTGTACTCATGACCGGAGTATATTTTCATATCCTTGGAAAATTGCTTAAATTTTTGTAAGCTTTCAAACATTTTTTCGGGTGTATCTTCAAATAACCTTCCACAACCCATAACCATAAGCGAGTCTCCTGTGAAACTAATGTTTTCTGCGACCCAAATAAATGCAATATGACCCACAGTGTGACCATCAACATCAATAATATGAAACTCCGTTTCTCCGATATCAACTGTTTGACCATCTTCAACTTCAATGTCTAGATCTGGTAGTCTCTTTTTATCTCTTTTTGCCCCTATGACCTTTAAATTATATTCTTTTCGTAGCTTCTCTACTCCATCTATATGATCAGCGTGATGATGGGTTAGTAGGATATAATCTAAATTAAGTGAATTTTTCTTTAAATAATCTAAGATAGGGTCAGCTTCAGGAGCATCTATTAAAATATTCTTTTTTGTTTGATCATCAACGATAAGGTATGCATAATTATCTGAAAGACACGGTATAATTTTTATTTTAGACATCGGTAACTATTCCTTTTTTGAGACTATAATACATAATGTTATCAATATTTTGTAAGCTAAGGCAACATTGGAATATCAACAAATGAGAATGGATGTTGCTGAATTGAAAAACTTTTATTCTCATACTGATCTGGGAACAAAAGTAGGTAAGATTATAAGTAAAACCTTGACTCCTTTAATGAGCAGTAACTCTTGTGAATTCATAATTGGGTTCGGTTTCACTTGTCCCTTCATGGAATCTCTTACAAAAATCTCGAGCCTGAATGTAAATAGTCCTAAAATTGTTTCTCTAATGCCTGGTGAGCAGGGTGTTGTGCCTTGGCCAAAGAATAAAAAGAACCTCTCCGTTTTAGTTGATGAAACTTCATGGCCAATAAATACATCTTCGGCAGATATTATATTAATGGCTCATGGGCTTGAGGTTAGCAGAAATCAAGACGATTTATTGAATGAAGCTTTTCGAGTTTTAGATGGAAAGGGAAAATTAATTCTTTTGGTTCCAAATAGAACTGGTTTATGGGCACGCTCAGACAATACTCCATTCGGCTTTGGAAAGCCTTATACTATAAATCAGCTAACTTTCTTGCTTTCACAGAATCAATTTCATATTGATAGTATTTTTTCCGTTCTATACGGAATACCATCTAAAAAGGGATATTGGTTAAGATCAATAAACTTTTGGGAAGCGGTTGGAAAAAAATTTAATTTTCCCTTCTTTGGCGGGGTTTTAATTGTTGAGGCAAGTAAAAGTGTATATGGAGCACATAAAATAAGTGCCAAAGAAACAAAGAAGCTCTCTACTTACGTTAAGGCTACGATCACGACTTGAATATTATGGTTTTTTTTAAAAAAATACGATCGACAACTTGTCAGAGAAGCCAGGCTCTGATATTAAAGTATCAAGTGAGTGCTTTCAAATTTGTTAGTGGCTACTCTGAATAGTATATAAGGTAAATCATTGCAGGAATTAAACGAGATAAGTTCAAAACCATCGGCTCGGTATGCGTTAGCCCTATTCGAACTATCAAAAGAAAACAAGAAACTTTCTGAAATTGAGAAAGAAGTAGATGTTTTTAAAGGCATTTTGAAAGATAAAAATGAATTGAATTACTTTTTCCGAAATCCTATTTATGACACTGGCGACCAAGAGAAGGTTTTTTTGAAAGTTTGTGAAAAATTGAAATTATCTAGTGAATTAAAAAATACAGTCCTACTTATGATAAGTAAGGGTAGGAGTTATGATTTGGTAAATTTCACCAAGGATTTTATGAAACTATGTTCAATAGATAAAAATGAACTAACGTTAGATATAAGGACAGCAAAAGAAGTAAGCGGACAGAATATGGAAGATATAATTAGGATTGTTCAGCAAGTTACAAAAAAATCAATCAAAATCAATACAGAAGTAGACCCTTCCATTATAGCAGGTATGGAGATGAAAATTGGATCAGTATTGTTAGACTCAAGCATTAATTCTAAGTTAAGAAATCTTAAAAACAGTTTGAAAAGAGGTTTATAAATGAATATTCAAGCATCGGAAATTTCCAAAATACTAAAGGAACAAATTAAGAATTTTGGTAATGACACTGAAGTATCTGAGGTAGGTAAAGTTCTATCTGTAGGTGACGGAATAGCGAGAGTTTATGGTTTGGATAAAGTGCAAGCAGGGGAAATGGTTGAGTTCCCTGGCGGAACTATGGGAATGGCTTTAAACCTAGAAATTGACAACGTTGGAGTTGTGATTTTTGGCTCTGACAGAGATATAAAAGAAGGCGATCTTGTCAAAAGAACAAGTGCAATTGTTGATGTTCCTGTTGGAATGGAATTGCTTGGAAGAGTTGTAGACGGTCTGGGAAATCCGCTTGATGGTAAGGGCCCTGTTAAGACAAAGAAAAGATCGGTTGCAGATGTAAAGGCCCCAGGAATAATTCCTAGAAAATCAGTTCACGAGCCGATGGCAACAGGCTTGAAATCTGTAGATTCTTTGATTCCAATAGGAAGAGGTCAAAGAGAATTAATTATTGGGGATAGGCAGACCGGGAAAACAGCTGTTGCAGTTGATACAATTTTGAACCAGAAGACATACAATGATGCTGCAAAATCAGATCAAAGTAAAAAACTATATTGTATATACGTAGCGATTGGTCAAAAAAGATCGACCGTAGCGCAGTTAGTCAAAAAATTAGAAGAAACGGGCGCTGTAGAATACACAATAGTCGTTGCTGCAACTGCTTCTGATCCCGCGCCTATGCAGTTTTTAGCTCCATATTCTGCGACCTCGATGGCAGAGTTCTTTAGAGACAATGGCATGCATGCGCTAATAATTTATGATGACCTTTCAAAGCAGGCAGTTGCTTACAGGCAGATGTCATTGTTATTGAGAAGACCTCCAGGAAGAGAAGCATATCCAGGAGATGTTTTCTATCTTCATTCTCGCCTTCTAGAAAGATCAGCTAAACTCAATGAGGAAAATGGGGGTGGCTCGTTAACAGCTCTTCCTATAATTGAGACTCAGGGGGGAGACGTGTCCGCTTTTATCCCAACAAATGTAATATCTATTACTGATGGACAGATATTCTTGGAAACGGAGCTGTTTTATCAAGGGATAAGACCTGCCGTTAACACTGGCTTGTCAGTTTCACGGGTTGGCTCTTCTGCCCAGACAAAATCTATGAAGTCTGTAGCGGGATCTATAAAACTTGAACTAGCGCAATATAGAGAAATGGCTGCTTTTGCTCAATTCGGTTCTGATTTAGATGCAAGTACTCAAGCTCTTTTAAATAGAGGTGCGAGACTGACAGAACTGTTAAAGCAACCTCAATATTCTCCACTCACAAACGCTGAGCAAGTCGTTGTAATATACGCTGGTACAAAAGGATATCTAGATAAGATTGATGTAAAGGAAGTTACTAAATTCGAAAAAGAACTTGTATCTTTTCTACGATCTTCAGGAAAGGTTTTGATTGAAGAAATCACAAAAAATGATCAAAAGATAGAAGGTCAAATAGAAGATAAAATTAAATCGACATTAGATCAATTTTCCAAAAGTTACATTTAAAAAATGCCTAATCTGAAAGACCTTAAAATAAGAATTGATAGCGTTAAGTCGACGCGAAAAATAACAAAGGCAATGCAAATGGTCGCAGCAGCGAAACTTAGAAAAGCCCAAGAATCTGCTGAGAGAGGAAGGCCATACGCTGAAAAAATGAGAGGTATAGTAGCAAATTTAGCAAATACCTCACAAGAAAATGGGTCTATCACAAATAAGTTCCTTATTAATAAGGATAGCCCGACTAAATATCTAATTATCGTGGCAACCGCTGAGAGAGGCTTGTGCGGGGGGTTTAATTCTTCGATTGTAAAACTAGCTCGATTGAGAATATCTGCTCTCTTAAAAGAGAATAAAAATGTAAAAATATTGACTATTGGAAAGAAGGGTAGAGAGCAACTAAAAAGGGATTATGGAAGTTTATTTGCAGAACACGTCGACCTAAGTTCCGAGAAAAATCTGACATTTGAAATAGCAAAAAAAATAGCAGCAGGTATTATTACAAATTTCGAAGATGATGACTTTGAAATTGCAGAAATATTTTACAATAGATTTGAGTCAGTCATTTCACAAATTCCCAGTTCTTTCCAAATTTTACCTGTAGAGGTTTCTCAACAAAATTCAGAGCACGATAATACAAATTTTGAATTTGAACCTGATGAAGAAGAAATACTTAATGAATTAATACCTAAAAGTATCGCAACATCCATTTTTTCAGTCCTGCAAGAAAACGCTGCATCAGAGCAGGGATCAAGGATGGCTGCGATGGATAATGCTACTCGAAATGCTGGTGAAATGATTGATAAGCTAACTATCGATTACAATAGATCAAGGCAAGCGGCTATAACTAACGAATTAATTGAAATAATTTCTGGTGCTGAAGCACTATAAAGATTTGAAGGAGTAAGAAATGTCAAATGAAAAAGGAAGTATAACACAAGTTATCGGAGCTGTGGTTGATGTGAAATTCGAAAATCATCTACCGGCTATATTAAATGCTCTAGAGACAGACAACAATGGTTCAAGATTAATCTTAGAAGTTGCTCAACATTTAGGAGAAAATTCTGTTAGGACAATAGCTATGGACAGTAGTGAGGGCTTGGTTAGAGGAGCAGAGGTTTTTGACACAGGTAATCCAATAAGTGTTCCAGTAGGTAATGCAACGTTGGGTAGGATTTTGAATGTGGTTGGAGATCCAGTGGACGAAAAAGGTAAAGTAAGTCAAAAAGAAACAAGACCGATCCATCAGGATGCCCCAGAGTTTTCTGCTCAGGCAACAGAAACAGAGATATTGGTTACAGGAATCAAAGTTATAGACCTTCTCTGTCCCTACTCAAAAGGAGGAAAAATTGGTCTTTTTGGGGGAGCAGGAGTTGGAAAAACAGTATTAATTATGGAGCTAATTAATAATATTGCAAAGGTACATTCGGGCTTTTCAGTTTTTGCAGGAGTAGGAGAAAGGACGCGTGAAGGTAACGATCTTTATCACGAAATGATAGAGTCGGGAGTTATTAATCCCAATAAATTGGAAGAGTCAAAGGTCGCGCTTGTTTATGGCCAGATGAATGAGCCACCAGGAGCAAGAGCGAGAGTTGGTTTAACTGGCTTAACTCTGGCAGAACAATTTAGAGATCAGTCCGGAACAGATGTTTTGTTTTTCGTAGATAATATTTTTCGGTTTACACAGGCTGGCTCAGAAGTGTCCGCTCTACTCGGAAGAATTCCATCGGCTGTTGGGTACCAACCTACATTGGCTACTGACATGGGGGCATTACAAGAGAGAATAACTTCAACAAAATCAGGATCAATTACTTCTGTTCAAGCAATATATGTGCCTGCAGATGATTTGACGGACCCTGCTCCAGCCACTTCATTTGCACATTTAGATGCAACGACAGTGCTTAGTAGAGCTATCTCAGAGATCGGAATTTACCCCGCTGTGGACCCTTTAGATTCAACCAGCAGAATTTTGGATCCGCAGATTGTTGGTGAAGAACATTATAACGTGGCTAGAGATGTGCAGGGTATCTTACAGAGATACAAATCTCTTCAAGATATCATTGCTATATTAGGAATGGATGAATTGTCTGAGGAAGATAAGCTAACAGTCGCGAGAGCTAGAAAGATTCAGAGATTTCTATCACAACCATTTGATGTAGCTAAAGTATTCACAGGGTCAGATGGGAAACAAGTTCCTTTAGACGTCACAATAGATAGTTTTAAGCGAGTAGTTGCGGGAGAGTTTGACCATTTACCTGAGTCAGCATTTTATATGGTTGGAGGTATTGATGAGGTAATAGCTAAAGCAGAAAAAATGGCTACAGAAGTAGCCTGAAACTAATTTTAGAGTGAGGAAACATGTCTGAAAGAATTTCAGCAAGTGTTATATCAGCAGAAAAGATAGTTCTTCAAGAGGAGGTAGCATCGATACTACTGCCTGGAATGATGGGTGATTTTATGGTTTTGCCGAATCATGGAGATTGTATAAGTACTTTAAGGCCTGGTTTTCTAGAAGCGGAAATGGAGAAAAATGAAAAGAAAAGACTTTTCATTTCTGGAGGAATTATAGAGGTATTAAACAATAATGTTTCTGTACTGGTAGATTCAGCTATTCCCGAAGAAGAGGTTAATTCATCTTTACTTTCAGAGTATATGGAAGAATTAGAACAGAAATTAAGTTCTGAAAGTGTTATAAATATAGATGATATAGAACTGAGAAAAAGCGACTTTAATGAAGTAAAAAAGTCACTACAAAATAGGTAATAGTGAACATTTCATTTCACAAACTAAGTTTTGTATAAAGACATAAGAATTTTTTTAATTTTTTCTGTAGTCCTAATTGATATAATTGGCATAGGAATTATCTTCCCAATTATACCCGATTTACTTAATGATGTTGGTATATTAAACAACTCCAACGCTGCTTTATGGGCAGGTCTTTTAGCCTCTTCTTATGCTTTTATGCAGTTTGTTTTTTCACCTTCTATTGGGGTTCTTTCAGATATTTTTGGTAGAAGACCTATACTACTAATAGCTTTATTATTACTTTTTATAGATTACGTTATTATGGGGCTTGCATCCTCAATAGTTCTTTTGTTTGTTGGCAGGTTGGTCGCTGGTGTTGCAGGTGGAACAGTTACTACAGCGACAGCATACCTGGCAGATATATCTGAGCCTCAAATGAAAAAAAAGAACTTTGCAATTATTGGAGCAGCGTTTGGTTTAGGTTTTATTTTGGGGCCTAGTATTGGAGGAATTTTAGGGGAATTTAATGTAAGGGCACCTTTTTTTATTTCTGCTGCTTTCGCATTGTCAAACTTTTTCTTATGTTACTTTTTTTTACCTGAGTCTATAGATCGGAGAAAGATAAATAATTTTAAACTAGAAAGTCTAAATCCCTTTTCTAGTATCCTTAAAATTACTAAAATAAAATCAATAAGAAAAATATTTTTTTGCTTTTTCTTAATAGCTTTTGCAAACACTGTATATCCCGCCGTATGGAGTTTCTGGGGAAAGGAAGTTTTTGGCTGGGGTTCAGGCATGATTGGTACTAGTCTAGCCTGCTACGGATTTCTTTTATTTATTGTTCAAGCGTTTGTTATAAGGCTAAATTATATTGATAAACTCTCTACCAGGATTTTATCAACCATTTCTATGGTTTTAGGAATTGTTGCTTTCGTTTCCCTAGGTTTAGTGGAGAGTGAAATAATTGTTTTTTTTATTTTGCCAATTGCAGCCATGTCTGAAATGGTCAACCCATCTATTAAGGCTTATATGTCCAATGAAACTTCAGACGATAATCAAGGATTACTTCAAGGAATATTGAGCAGTTTAGTTGGTCTGACGTCTATATTGGGGCCTATTCTTATGACCGCAATTTTCAACTATTCCACAACGGCTGGAACAAGATTGTCGCTACCTGGTATGCCATTCTTATTTGCAGCTATTCTTTTTATCCTATCCCTAACAATATTAAATATTACTTTAAGGTCTAAGAAAGTATCCTAGGTAGGATACATTCCCTCGTAAATTGGCTTCAGAGACTTTTCGCTGAAAAGAGATGAGACCGAGCTTTCATGAGATATATTTAACATTGCTTGTGCTAGCAGAGGTGCCGTAGAAATAATTCTAATTTTTTTACATCTCTTAACTTCCTGAGAAGGTTCTATCGTATCAGTTATAACCATAGAACTCAGGCTTGAGTTACTGATCCTTTTTGCTGCTTGTTCAGAGAGCACACCATGAGAAATATAAGCATGTACGGATTTTGCACCGTTATCTAGCAAAAGCTCTGCTGATTTTATAAGCGTTCCCGCAGTATCACAAATGTCATCTACTAGAATGCAGTTTTTATCTTTAACGTCTCCAATTATCGTCATGGAATTTATTTCTCCAGGAGCTTTTCTTCTCTTGTCGACAACTGCTAGATCAATATTTATTTTTTCAGCTAACTCCCGCGCTCTCCCTACTCCTCCCACGTCGGGAGAGACTATCATTAACGATCCATCTCTTGAAAAATAGTGTCTTATATCTATCGCAAAAATTGGTGACGCATACAAATTATCTACTGGTATATCAAAAAATCCTTGTATCTGTGATGCATGCAAATCTAATGTCAAAACTCTATTTATCCCAGATTCAGCAAGGAGATTAGCAACTAGCTTCGCGCTTATTGGTGTTCTGGCCTTTGTTCTTCTGTCTTGTCTAGCATATCCAAAGTAAGGAATTATTGCAGTAATTCGTTTTGCGCTAGACCTTTTTAGAGCATCAGCGATTATTAATAGTTCCATAAGATTATCATTGGCCGGGTTAGATGTAGATTGAATGATAAACATATCTTCTCCACGCACATTTTCGAAAACTTCTACGAAGATTTCTTGATCCTTAAACCGCTCAACTCTAGCTCTAACCAAAGGAATTCTCTCACCTATATGCAATCCAACTCTTTTTGATATTGCTTTTGCAAGTACAAGATTAGAATTACCTGATATTATTTTAACTTTTCCGTTTGAATTCATAACTGTAAATTAATCTTAAGGATTTGATTCCTATCCTATACATTTTTGAATTTTATAAAAGTAAAAGGATTCTAAAATTGTTGTTTTATTTACTTTTTTAGCAGAGACTTAAGACCGCACATTTCCTATATTAAAAATACTATTTAATAAACTTTCAATACAATATCAAAAAAGATCAATATCGACTAGAAGTACATAGTTAAATTTTAATTGCCAATCTCTGCGATAACATGTGAACGCATATTCTTTTTCTGTACTTTTGTTTCGTGAATACAATTGTTTTTAATAGAAAAGCCAAGTTCATGAACAGTATTTCTATCTTTGGTAATTAAATGGTGCCAAGGAGGAAGCGATTGTTTGTCAGAAACAAGTTTGTAGCTACAAGTATAAGGAAGCCATTTCAGATTGATTTTTAAATTTTCCTTAGTTAAGGACATACAGTTTTTAACCAACTCTGTTCTTTTTTTGTAATTTTGGCATCTACAGTTTTGTAAATCAATTTGAGCACACGCTATATTAGTCAAATATATTTGACTCTCATTTTCCAATTTCAGAAGACAACATTTCCCGCACCCGTCGCAAAGTGCCTCCCATTCCATACTATTCATCTGGTCCAGCGTATACTTTTCCCAGAATTTATCCCTTAATACTTTGTTTTCAGTTTTTTTCATTATTTATAGTATTTTTAAAATTTCGGAACAGTCTTTGTTCATTTGTTCTATCAGCTGCAGCTCATTATCGAACTTAATCTCCGGTCGCAAAAAGTCCACCAAAGAAACAGATACTTTTTCCTCATAAAGTGACCCACTAAAATCAAAGATGTAAACTTCTATGTTTGGATCATTATTTCCGTATGTAGGCCTTAATCCGATCGACGCAGCTCCCTTATATTTTCCTTTATGTTCTCCTGAAAGTACTTCAACAAAAGCAGCGTAAACCCCATATCTTGGGATTAAGATATCTTTTATTTCTAAATTAATAGTTGGGAATCCCAAATCTCTTCCCCTTTGAAACCCTTCCTTAACAACTCCCACAATATGATAATTACGGTTAAGTAATTTATTTACTTCTTTGATGGAGCCTACCCTTAATTTCTCCCTTAATAGACTTGAAGAAACTATTTGATCATCAAATTTGAAGGCTGGGGCTATAGTCAGGTCAAGTTTCCCTTCAATATTGTATTTTCTTAGTAATTCTACAGAACCTGCTCTATTCTTTCCAAATCGAAAGCTTTCTCCGACTACAATATGCTTAATATTTAACTTTTTGATCAAAATGGTCTCAACAAAATCTTCAGGTCTAAGAGTTGCTAAAGACTGATTAAATGGTATTTCAAACAGTACGTCCAAATTTAGGTCTTTTAAAGTATTCAGACGCGTTTCAGCATTCATTAGACGGAATCCAGGCTGGTTTTCGTTAAAAAATTGTCGCGGATGTGGTTCGAAGGTCAGAACTCCAGTATCCAATTCTTTTCCATGATTTTGAGCTAATGATATAACAGATAGGTGGCCTAAATGTAATCCATCAAAATTACCTATCGCAACAGAATAACCTCGGGATGGCTTTGGAATCTTTTTAGTGTCTTTAATTATTAGCATATCAAAAAAATTACCTATTTTTAATTCTTATAAAATTATTTTCTGTTTGTATTTTAATGGTCAAATCTTATTAAATTCCCGTATTAAATAGGACAAGGTTTTTCTTAACAATTATTCAAAAAACTTCATAGAAAAAGTTGGTTCAATGAAATTATTCTTTAAAAGATATTTTTTAAATCCTTTTTTATCTATAAAATATTTACGATTTTGTTTCATTAAGAAATCGTCTCTTAGTAAGCCTCCAATAATCAATAAGGAGTCCAGCCCTTCAAACCCAGCTCCCTTTATATCTGTATTAATGCCATCACCGACACAAAGAAACTTACTTTTTTCGATTTTAATTTTAGTAGAAACGAACTGATAAACTCTCTTATAAATGGTACTAAAAGGTTTTCCAAGGTAAGTAGTTTGACCTCCAAGCGACTCGTATCTGTATGCAATTGATCCTGCGCATAACTCTCTCATTTCACCTATATCAACAACTAGATCGGGGTTGGAACAAACAAAGGGTAAGCCTTTTCTAATTCCCTCAGACAATAGATCTTTATAGTCATCAACGGTGTCTGAAACTGGGTTAAAAGGTTCAGTGCAAACTATTATTTCTGCGTCTGCTAAAGTTACGATTTCAATCTCTAGTATCCTATTATAACGTTTAATGTTTTCGAAGACACTATGATTTCTAGTGGCTCCAATATGAAAAACTTTTATTTTTTCCTTGTTATTTGCTCCAAGAAGTTCAGATGTTAATTCACCTGATGTTAACAAAAAGTCGTAATGAGATTTATTAATTCCCAGTCTATTAATTTGATTTTCAACTGAATCCCGTGGTCTAGGTGCATTGGTCACAAGAATAACCAATCCGCCGTTATCACGAAAATTATTTAAAGTTTGGAGAGCCTTCTCAAAACTATTTCTTCCATCATGTAAACATCCCCACAAATCACAAATTAAGATTTCATAATTTCCTGAAATTTCTGAAAATTTATTTATAAAAGTTGTCAAATGACATTTTCCCGTGAATGCAAATTAAACCTTAAGTTTTCTCTAAAAATAATTTTTTTATAACGCAAGTTAGAATAAGAAACTATTTTTTTTGATATTTTTAAAAAAAAAGTCATTTGACGTATTGACAAGATTAATTTCTTGCTTAAATACAAGAACGCTACTAGATTGCCAACCTCAAGAGGGGAAGATAATCTTTTAAGTTTAATTTTTTTTTGGAGGAGATACTCAATGGCTTTTAAACCTTTGCACGACCGTGTTGTGGTTCGTCGAGTTGATAGTGAAGATAAAACAGCTGGGGGATTAATAATTCCTGATTCAGCTCAAGAAAAACCTGCTGAGGGAGAAGTAGTTTCTGTTGGATCGGGTGCTCGAGACGATTCAGGCAAAATTATACCCATGGAGCTTAAAGCAGGAGATAAAATTCTGTTCGGAAAATGGTCTGGAACTGAGGTCAAAATAAACGACGAAGAATTACTCATAATGAAGGAAAGCGATATTTTAGGAATTATTTCTTAATAATATATTTAAATATAACAATTCAATTAAAGTTAGGAGCTGAGAAAGATGGCAGCTAAAGAAGTAAAATTTGAAACAGACGCTCGTACTAGGATGTTAAGAGGAGTAGACATTTTAGCCAATGCGGTAAAAGTAACGTTAGGACCAAAAGGTAGAAACGTTGTATTGGATAAGTCATTTGGCGCACCAAGAATTACCAAGGATGGTGTTACAGTTGCAAAAGAAATAGAGCTTGAAGATAAGTTTGAAAATATGGGAGCTCAAATGGTAAAAGAGGTGGCGTCCAAGACAAATGACACTGCTGGCGATGGAACAACGACTGCTACCATTCTATCTCAAGCAATTGTCAGAGAGGGATTGAAATCGGTGGCTGCAGGAATGAACCCAATGGATTTGAAAAGAGGTATAGACGCCGCAGTATCAAAGGTAGTGGAAGAAATCAAGGGAATGTCAAGGCCAGTTAAAGATTCAGCGGAAGTTGCTCAAGTTGGAACTATTTCAGCAAATGGAGAGGAAGAAATAGGTAAACAAATTGCGGACGCTATGCAGAAAGTTGGTAATGAGGGAGTAATAACAGTTGAGGAAAATAAGGGACTGGAAACGGAAACTGATGTTGTTGAAGGCATGCAGTTTGATAGAGGGTACCTGTCTCCATATTTCATCACAAATGCAGATAAAATGATCACCGAATTGGAGGATTGTCTTGTTTTGCTGCATGAAAAGAAACTGTCCTCATTGCAACCAATGGTTCCATTGTTGGAAACAGTAATTCAATCTGGGAAACCACTTTTAATTATTGCAGAAGATGTTGAAGGTGAAGCTTTAGCAACCCTAGTGGTAAATAAACTTCGTGGAGGTTTAAAAATAGCAGCTGTAAAAGCTCCCGGCTTCGGCGACAGAAGGAAGGCGATGCTTCAAGACATAGCTATACTTACAGGGGGTCAGCTGATTTCAGAAGATCTTGGTATGAAACTTGAAAATGTTACGATGGATATGTTGGGTACTGCCAAGAAGATATCTATTAATAAAGACGATACTACTATAGTTGATGGATCTGGGGAAAAGTCTGAAATAGAGGCTAGAATTGCTCAAATCAAAGCTCAAATAGAAGAGACTACATCTGATTATGATAAAGAAAAACTTCAAGAAAGATTAGCTAAGTTGGCTGGTGGAGTTGCTGTTATCAGAGTTGGCGGTGCAACGGAAGTAGAAGTTAAAGAGCGAAAAGACAGAGTTGACGACGCATTAAATGCTACTCGCGCTGCTGTTCAAGAAGGAGTGATCGTCGGAGGTGGAACAGCACTAATTCAGGCAGCGAAGAAGCTAGATAAAGTGAAAACTGAAAATCCTGATCAGGATGCAGGGGTTAAAATCGTTGCTAGAGCACTAGAAGCACCCTTAAGACAAATTGCTGAAAACGCAGGAGTCGATGGATCAGTAGTTGCTGGCAAGATCAGAGAGTCATCAGATATGTCACACGGATTTAATGCTCAAACAGAGGTTTATGGCGATATGTTTAAGTTTGGTGTTATAGACCCTGCCAAAGTTGTAAGAACAGCGTTAGAAGATGCTTCATCTGTAGCGGGACTTTTAATAACAACGGAAGCTATGGTTGCAGATAAGCCTGAACCAAAGTCCGGTGGTGGTGCTCCCGCAATGCCTGACATGGGCGGCATGGGTGGCATGGGCGGTATGGGCGGTATGATGTAATACTGCTAACTCCATTATATTTATTGAAAAAGGGAGCTTTTAGCTCCCTTTTTTTATTACGTTAATATGCCCCATTTTCCTACCTGAACGAACCTCACTTTTCCCATATAGATAAAGTTTGGCATTTTTGTGAAATTTTTTATTTGTGTCTAATGTACCTATTAAATTATACATGTTTACGTCAGCATATCTTTCGGGAGACAAAAGAGGTAGACCTGATATTGCTCTTATATGTTGTTCGAATTGACTTATGTTCGACGCATCCATAGTCCAGTGGCCAGAATTATGTACTCTAGGGGCAAACTCATTGACATAAAGCTTTTGATTTTTTACGAAGAACTCAACACCTATCACGCCAATATAATTAAGATTTGACGCTATTTTTTTAGAAATTAATATCGCTTCTTGTTCTATTTTCTTACTGATTTTTGCCGGTACCAAACTTGAAAAAAGAATGCCATCTTTATGTTGGTTTTCAGCTGCTTCAAAGACTTTCATTTCGCCCTTTGTATCTCTTGCTAAAATAATAGAAATTTCCTTGTCAAAATCTAAAACTTCTTCTGCAATTGACGGTGTTATTAACTGTTTAGAAAATTTTCGCTCCAAATCACTATAATTTTTTACTAGGACTTGACCCTTTCCGTCATATCCAAACCTTCTTGTTTTTATAAGAAATTGCTTCTTTTTCCTTTTAACTAAAAGTTCTAGATCAGAGAAATCGTCAACTTTATAAAAAGGTGTAGTCCTAATTCCTAAATCAAGTAAAAAGCTTTTTTCAAGAAATCTATCTTGTGCAATTTCTAGTGATATGATGGGTGGGCAAATAGTTACCTCTTTCTCTATCTCTCTAAGTCCTGATGAGTCTATATTTTCAAATTCGTAGGTTAAAATATCTAAGGATTTTGAAAATTCACGTAATTTATTTTTATCTTTGTAATCACCATTAGTGATTGAGTTTGATACTTGAGCTGCAGGACAATCGTTTTCAGGGCAATAAATGTGTACGTGAAAACCAAGGTCTGCACATGACATAGAGAGCATTCGAGCAAGCTGCCCTCCGCCAATAATACCAATGTTTCTAATTGGGTTCATCTGCAACTTTTTTTGTAACTTTCTCGCGCCAATCACTTAGTGATTGCTCACATTTAGGATCTTGTAGACCTAACAACTGCATAGCCAATATAGCAGCATTAAATGCTCCAGGCTCTCCAATGGCCATTGTTGCTACTGGAAAACCTCTAGGCATCTGAACTATGGAATATAAACTATCCAAACCCTTAAGAGCAGACGTTTCTATGGGAACACCTATAACTGGCAAAATAGTTTTGGATGCAATCATTCCAGGTAAATGAGCTGCCCCACCTGCTCCTGCAATAATTACCTTTATTCTTCTTTGAATTGCTTTCGAGGCAAATTGATATAAACGGTCAGGGGTCCTATGAGCTGAAACAATTTTTTTTTCATAGTCTATTTTAAATTCTTCTAATAAGTCACAAGCAACCTTCATAGTTGGCCAGTCTGATTGACTTCCCATTACTACTGAAACATCAATTTTCTCCACCTTTTAGGCTCCTTTATTTTTACTTAGATACTTTTCTGCATCAAGCGCCGCCATACATCCCGTTGCTGCAGAGGTAACGGCCTGTCTGTAAACATTGTCAACGAGGTCTCCTGCTGCGAAAACCCCTTCTATTGAAGTCTTTGTAGAACCAGGCTCAGTTACTATATAACCTCCGTCATATGTTTTCAATTGCTCAACAAAAAGTTCAGAAGCGGGAGAGTGACCTATTGCAATAAAAACACCCGAAGCATCTATATTTATTAATTTTTTATTATTTGTATCTTCAAGAATTAAACCAGTTACACCTGGAGGATTATTTTCTCCTATAACGTCTATTACTTTTTTATTCCAAAGAATTTCAATTTTTTTATTTTCCATAAGCCTATGTTGCAAAATCTTTTCGGCTCGTAATGAGTCTCTTCTATGGATCAATAAAACTCTAGAAGCAAACTTTGTTAAGAAAAGGGCTTCCTCAACAGCCATATTGCCTCCTCCTACAACTGCAACTACTTTATCCTTATAAAAAAAACCATCACAAGTGGCGCAAGCAGACACGCCGAATCCTTTGAATTTCTCTTCATTTTGCAAACCTAACCAATTTGCTTGAGCTCCCGTAGCAAGAATTATAGAATCGGCATAGTATAGCTTTCCACTATCAGCTTCTGCACAAAAAGGCCTGTCATTTAGATTTAGCTTTTTTATATGATCAGAAATAACTTCACACCCTAATTTTCTAGCGTGATTTTCCATTTTAATCATTAAATCAGGCCCCTGTATTTCTTCTTCTCCAGGCCAATTTTCTACCTCCGTAGTAATTGTTAATTGACCGCCAGGTTGTATTCCTTGAATTAAAATTGGGGACAACATGGCTCGACTAGCATATACCGCTGCAGTATATCCTGCTGGCCCTGACCCAATAATCAATAGCTTAGACTTAATATGATTACTCATTTTTTCCTCAATATTGGTTTTCTAGAGACTTATTACAGACGCCATTCGACCAAAGTCTTTTTCTAGCATTTTATGTGTTCTCCTATTAGAAAAAAACATTTGTTCATCTGCGTATGTGCACATATCTATTACTTCTATATTATAAATACCCATCTCTTCAAACCTAATTTTGATAAAGCCCGCTAAATCAAAAAATATTCTCCCATCAACTCTATTGAAAAAATTTTTAAATGATGAATCTTGTTTTACAAACCTCTTAACCAAGTCGTCTTTCACCTCATAACTTTTTTTGGAAATGCAAGGGCCTATCGCGACAGCTAACTTTTTTGTGTCTATACCAATTTCATTTAATTTTAATACTGTGTTTTCACAAATTCCAGCTAAGGCTCCTTTCCAACCTGCGTGAATGCCCGCAATAAAACCACTTTCGGGTTCGAAAGCTAATATGGGGGCACAATCTGCTGTAACAATTCCCACACCGGTATTTTTTTTATTTGTAATAAAAGCATCTGCCTCTAATTTGATAATATCATTTGCATTCGTTTCTTTATCAAAAAAAACTACCTTATTTGTATGTTTTTGATTAAGAAAAAAAACTTTTTCTGACTCAGCTCCTAAAGTTTCTGAAACTATTTTCCTATTTTCAGCTATATTTAAAGGACTATCAGCAGAGTTTAAAGAAACATTTAGGCTTGAGTAAATGCCTTTAGAAATTCCTCCAACTCTTCCAAAAAAACCATGTTTTACACTCCGCAAATTTTGTGCTTTAAAAAACTTTTTCAAATTAACAAAATCCCTCTAAATCAGCAAGCTTACCATCAAAAATAGCAAGCACCTTGAATAATGTTCCCATATTTTCAGGATCAATCAATTTTTTTATTCCATTAATTTCAGAGTAAATGTTCTTTCCCGGATTCAGTTTAATCAATTGTTTCAAACGATTTTCAATTCCTAAATTCTTTAAAAATTTGTATTGCTCCAAAACAGGAGAAACAAATAAACCTCTTTCAAGAGCTACTTTGGCCAAGATACTAAAATTTACGTGAGAACTTAGATCGCTTTTACCGGGGTTATTTAAAATGAATTCGGGAGTATGACTCTTTATCGCTTGCAAAGTGTCCCCAAAACCAAAGGTGTCGCCATAGTCAATTATTAAAGCTATACTTCCAAATTTTTTAACATTTTCACAAATTAGTGAAATTATTTCAACAGAGATAAACGAATATTCAATTATACTTCCAAGAGGTGTGTTATCAAAATAATTGGTTTTAAATTTCACTACTTTTTTATCCAAGGTGAAATAAAAATTATTATTTTTAACTGCTATCTTTCTTTCCTGCCAACCGCCTTCTACTTTCACGTATTGGTTTATAGGCAAGGAGTCGAAGAATTCATTTGCGATAATAACAAGTGGTTTTTGGGGTATTTTATGCACGTCATTCAGCCATTTGATATTAAATCCCAAAAGTTTTTTTTGCTGAATTGATTTTAATGCAGTGGACTTTTCAAGAAGATAGACTTCGGTTTCGATTTTATTTTTAATGATTTTGTTTATTGCCCTTAATGCGTCGCTCACTAAAGTTCCCTTTCCAGGTCCTAACTCTAATAAAGACAGTTTTTTATCTGTAAACTTTTTAAGATGCTGACTTAAGGACCAAATTCCTATTAATTCACCAAAAGTTTGAGATAACTCAGGAGACGTAACAAAATCTCCATCTTTACCTATAATTTGTTTTTTTGAATAATACCCTTCATCAGGGTCCCACAAACAAATTTCCATATACTTGGAAATGCTTATAGGTCCCTCTAAAGAAATTCTTTCGACTATTTTTCTCTTTAATAGCATTTTGGATTTTTACGCATTGCATTCCAAATTAGCAAAAAGCCAATTAAAATCATAGGCAGGCAAAGAGTTTGCCCCATCGTTAGACCGAAGTCGGAGGTAATTTGAAAAGCATGCCCAAGAGGGTTAGTCTCAGTAACAAAGAAGTTATCAGCCTCCCTTACGAACTCGATACAAAATCTTATAAAACCGTAGCCCATGAGAAACGTTCCAAAAATTAGGCCTGGTTTTTTCAGGGCCCTAAATGCATATATGAGAAGAAAAAATATAGCCAAGAGTAATATGCCCTCGAGGGCTGCCTCATATAATTGAGAAGGATGCCTTAGGCAAACGCTGTCTTTATTGTCAGGGCAAAATTGTCCTCCTCCCTTTGTAAAAGCCATACCTAAAAAAAATGAAGTTTGCTTGCCCCAAAGTTCCCCATTAATGAAGTTAGCGATACGGCCAAAAAAAAGGCCAGGTGGCGAGGAGAAGGCAATAATATCTCCTAGAGATAAAATGGGAAGATTGCGTCTAATTGCGAAAAATGTCCCCGCTATAACCACCCCTAGAAACCCACCGTGAAATGACATTCCTCCTTCCCACAAAAAGAATATTTTTTGTGGATTTTCTAAGTAATATGTTGGTGTATAAAAAATGCAGTATCCTAATCTTCCTCCAATTAAAATCCCAAGGATCATATATGTTATTAAGTCATCAATATCACTCTTAGAAACTGGTTTTCTCGAATTTTTCCATAAATGGTTATTGCGTACTATCATTAACATTAGGTACCAAGCAACTAAAACACCGCATATATAAGACAAACCGTACCATTGAACATCTATTGTCCTCCCAAAAAGGGAAAATGATAACGCAGTTTCATCTATATTTGGGTATTGGAAAATTTTTTTCTCCAAAAAGATCTAAGTAGACACTATATTAATCTTTAATAATTTAAAAAACAAAATAAAAGGAATTAAAATGCAACTAAAAAATCCTCTTATTGATAATCTTTCGAAAGTTATGACGGATGCTTTTGGGGCAGCACAATCTGCAAAGACGGAAGCGGAATCTGTATTTAAATCTTGGTTAGATGGGTGGTTAGCTGATAGAGATTTCGTTACGAGAGAAGAGTTTGAGGCGTTAAAGTTAAGCGTTGAAAAAATTAGAAAAGAAACTGCCCAAAAAGGGAAGAATTCTTCTGAATCGAAAAATGTAAAGCCAAAATCAAAAAATAAGTAGAAAAATTATCAATATTTAGTATTCAAAAAGAATAAATTACTAATTCTTGTAGAGATTTCAAAATTTTGTGGCTATACTGATTGCAAAAAAAGGAGCAGCTGTAAATGAGGCAATCAGAGTCCATCATATTTTTAGATGAAACGCATCCAATAGACGCCTTAGAAATATTGGCTAATTCTGAGCAGTGGGAATTTTTAAGGGATAAAGATGATGAAATATCAATTATCATAAAAGGGAGTTGGAGAGAGTACGCTTTAAATTCAATTTGGAATTCAAGACATGAATCATTAACAACCATTTGTTCTTTTGAAATGTCACCACCAAAAAAGAAATTATCAAAGCTTTATGAGACACTAAATTTAGTTAATACAGATAATACAGAAGGCACATTTGTTTATAGCCCGCATGAGAACTTAATGCTTTATCGAAACAGTATGTCTTTAAATGGTGAACTAATTATAACCTCAGGAGAACTTAAGATTGCTATAATCCGTATAATCAATATCGCAGAAAAGTTTTATCCTACCTTTCAGATTACATGTTGGGGTGACGCTATGCCAAAAGATGCGATTTCTGTAGCCTTTGGTGAGGCCGCAGGCTATGCATAGATTGCATTTTTAAGTGAACAATTTTATTCAAAAAAAGGCTAAAATACATTTGATTGGCTGCGGGCGAATGGGAGGTTCAATACTTGCTGCATGGATAAAAAAGGGTTATCCATTAAAAAATATATTTGTTGAGGAACCTAATCCGTCAGATTGGTTAAAAAAAAAATCTGATGAGGGATTGAATTTAAACTGTCATCAACCACAAGATATTCAATACTGTTTTTTGGCAGTAAAGCCACAGAGTATTGAAACAATCAGACCTATACTAAAATTTTTGTCAAATAAATCAGTAACCTTTGTTTCTATGCTGGCGGGCATTGAAATAAAAAGAATAGCAGAATATTTAGGAACTAAAGAAGCAATTGCTAGGATAATGCCCAATCTACCAGCTCAGGTCTCTAAAGGAGTAACCGCCTTAATTGAAAATGAATTTGTAAAAAAGGAAAAATTATTAGAACTTACATCCTTGTTGGAGAGTTTTGGTGCAGTAATAAAATTATCTGGTGAAAATAAAATCGATGTGGTGACGGCTATAAGTGGCTCAGGGCCAGCCTATATATTCTTAATGGCAGAATTAATGATAAAGGAAGGGATAAAGCAAGGACTTAAAGCTGAAGAGGCAAACGTCTTGGCGAAAAATACAATTCTTGGAGCTGGTGAATTGATGATCAAGTCAGATTTAAACCCTAGTAAGCTCAGAGAAAATGTAACAAGTCCTGGAGGGACAACTCAAGCTGCTCTTTTACATTTAATGGAAGAAAAGAATGGGTTACCTTATATTCTCTCAAACGCAGTGCATGCCGCTATCGAAAGGTCAAAACAGCTAAGCAAAATATGATATGCTGTATATCTAAATATAAAGTTTTAGAGAACTAAAGATTTGGGAAAGATTTAAATTATGAGTGCTTTCTTTGATACTGAGATGAGGGTTGGTAAGGTTGTAAGAGCTGAAAGTTTTAAGGAGGCAAGGAAACCCGCAATTAAGCTTTGGATAGATTTTGGTAAAGTAGGAATTAAAAAATCATCTGCCCAGATCACAGAAAATTATACACCTGAAGCCCTTATTGGAAAGTATGTAATAGCGGTTATCAACTTAGAACCCAGACAAATAGGACCGTTTATTTCTGAGGTTTTAGTTCTGGGCGTTAATGGTGATAATGAAAATGAAATTGTTCTTTTGACTCCAGAAAAACCCGTCAAACTTGGCAGTCGTGTTCATTAAGCGTAATATGTGAATATGAAACCAAAAATTATTGTTACCAGAAAAATACCAGATAGTGTTGAAGAGAAACTGAAGGAGTTATTTTTAGTTTCTTTAAACAAAAATGATTTAAGTTTTGATAGAGAAAAATTAATGGAGGCGATGGAACACGCTGATGGAATTCTTTGTACGGTAAGCGATAAAATAACTAAAGAAATTATAGAGACTTCTAGTAGAAGGGCAAAAATTATTGCTAATTTTGGGGTAGGGGTAGATAACATAGATTTGGAGGCAGCCAAAAAAAATGAGTTAATTGTTACAAACACTCCTGATGTATTAACGGAGGCAACGGTCGACATAGCTACACTTTTATTATTGTCGGTGACTAGAAATGCATTTCATTCAGAGATGATGATAAGGTTAGGAAAATGGAAGGGTTTTTCTCTAGTGAATAATCTTGGTATGGACTTAAAGGGCAAGACTATAGGAATAATCGGTATGGGGAGAATAGGTAGAAGTTTTGCCAAGAGAGCAAATCAAGCTTTTGGAATGAAGGTTCTTTATTTCAATAGAAGTCCTGTAAAGGATCTTGAGTTTGAAGCTAACGTCAGATTTGATCTTGATAAGCTTATGGAAGAATCAGACGTGATCTCGGTTCATATTTCAAGTGGTAAAGATAACAAGAATTTTTTGTCTAAAAATAGATTAAAAAAAATCAGGAAATCGGCTTTTTTTATAAATACGTCCAGAGGAGATGTCGTTGACGAAGAGGCATTAACAGCTTTACTTCAAAACCACGAAATTGCTGGAGCGGGTTTGGATGTTTTCAGAAATGAACCTAATGTTCCAGATAATTTAAGGTTGCTACCAAATGTTACTCTTTTACCGCATATAGGTTCTGCCACTATTGAAACTAGAGAAAAAATGGGGATGCTGGCATTAAATAATTTGTTAGCTTTTTTTAATAAAACAGACATACCTAATAGAGTAGTCTAAATGTGATACTCCTGTATTGATTTAACTAAATAGTCATATTTTTTATTTTCTTTAAGGGAAAATATGGCGGCAATGATCCCTCTTGCAGTAGTATAATATGGAATTTTCTTATCTAGAGCTAATTGTCGTATATCTTTGCTATCTATAATTGACTGCTCTCCTTCAGTTGTATTCATCACAATTGATATCTTTCTATCAATCAATAAATCAACTATATTGGGTCTTCCCTCAAAAACCTTTCTTACTAATTCATTTTTTATACCGGCTCTGTCTAAAAATAACTTAGTGCCTGCTGTTGCAATTAATTTAAAACCAATGTCGTTAAGTTCTCTTAGAGCATCGAGCATCATCTCTGTTTTATCCGTATCTTTAATTGAAATGAATGCGCTGCCAGAATGAGGTAACATAATTCCTGCAGCTATTTGGGACTTAAAGAATGCCATTCCAAAATTATTATCTATCCCCATAACTTCTCCCGTAGAACGCATTTCAGGAGTCAAAAGAGTGTCGCTTCCAGGCAATCTTTCAAATGGTAGTACTGCTTCTTTAACGGCAACGTGTCTATTGATTTTTTCCTTAATATCCAAATCTGATATTTTCTTGCCAATCATTAATTTTGCTCCCAGCCCTGCTAAAGGTATTCCAGTTGCCTTAGCTATAAAAGGGACAGTTCTACTTGCGCGAGGGTTTACTTCCAAAACATATATATCTTCATTTTTCACTGCGAATTGCACATTCATCAAACCCTTAACTTTTAGCTCTATTGCTAAAGCTGTCGTTTGCTTCTTAATTTTCGTAATTATTTCGCTCTTCAAAGAGTGAGGAGGTAAAGAGCAAGCGCTATCTCCTGAATGTACTCCAGCTTCTTCTATATGTTCCATTACTCCTGCAATAAAAACTTTTTTTCCATCGCTTAAAGCATCAACATCGACTTCTACAGCAGAGCCTAAGTAACTATCTAAAAGTAAGGGGCTATTTGGACTTATCTCTATATCTGTTTTCAAATAATTCCTTAATTGTTTGGAGTCGTAAATTATTTGCATTGATCTACCTCCTAATACAAAAGAAGGTCTTGCTATTATGGGGTACTCAATTTCTTCAATAACCTTATTGGTAGCTTTTTTTGAATTAATTATTTTATTTTTTGGCTGTTTCAAATTCAATTTTTCTATTATCTCTTTAAAAAGTTGCCTATCCTCAGCGATTTCAATCGCTGAAGGTTGAGTTCCCAGGATTTTGACTCCTTTGTCTTTTAGTTCCCTTGCTAGCTTTAGAGGTGTTTGGCCACCGTATTGAACTATTACTCCTAAAAAATCACCTCTTCTTTTTTCTATCTCAATAATATTAAAAACTGATTCGAAAGTCAGAGGCTCAAAGTAAAGTTTTTCTGATGTATCGAAGTCTGTAGAAACAGTTTCGGGATTACAATTAATCATGATGGTCTCTATTTTTTCTTCACTAAGCGAAAAGCAAGCATGGCAACAGCAATAATCAAATTCAATCCCTTGACCTATTCTGTTAGGTCCACTTCCAAGAATTATTACCTTTTTTAAGTCCGATGGGGTAGCCTCACAATCTTTTGAAGATTCTGTTGATAGATCATATGTTGAGTATAAGTAAGAAGCTTCGGAGTTAAACTCTGCGGCACAAGTGTCTATTCGCTTATAAACTGGAAAAATATTTTCTTTTTCTCTGAATTTTTGAATCTCTACAGTTGGTAACCCTAATAATTTCGCTAACCTAGAGTCACTAAAACCCATAGACTTAGCATAGGAAATATCAACTTTTGAAGCGTTAGCCCCAATTTTTAAAAGCTTCCTTTCGTAGGATATTATTTCTTCAATCTGCTTTAAAAACCAAGGATCATAAAGTGTAAGTTTATAGATCTCTTCCAGTTTTAGTCCAATTCGAAAAGCATGACCGATAAACAATATTCTATTGGGAGTCGGTAAAGAAAGCTCTTTAGTGACGGACGCCTTAGTGAAACTATTTTTTTGTTCTTCAAAACCTGTTATCTCACTTTCCAAGGAGTTTAAGGCTTTTTGTAGGCTTTCCTGAAATGTTGTTCCTATAGCCATGACTTCTCCTACTGATTTCATTGCGGTTCCTAATTTATTGGAAACAGTAGGAAATTTTTCAAAAGCAAAACGTGGTATTTTTGTTACGATGTAGTCTATCGAGGGCTCGAAACTTGCAGGAGTCGTTTTTGTAATATCATTCTTTAGCTCATCTAGTGAATAACCCACAGCAAGTTTTGCTGCTACTTTAGCTATTGGAAATCCTGTTGCTTTTGAAGCTAGGGCAGACGATCGAGAAACTCTGGGGTTCATCTCTATTATTAGCATTTCACCCGTCTTCGGGTTAATAGCCCATTGAACGTTAGAACCACCTGTTTCTACACCTATTTCTCTAAGTACTGCTAAGGATGCGTTTCGCATTGATTGATACTCTTTATCTGTCAACGTCATAGCTGGCGCTACAGTAATACTATCTCCAGTATGCACTCCCATTGGGTCAATATTTTCTATCGAACAAACGATAATAGAATTATCGTTCTTATCGCGGATGACCTCCATTTCGAATTCTTTCCATCCGATAAGGCTTTGGTCTACTAAAATTTGTTTAACAGGAGAAGCATCTAAACCTTCTAAACAAATTTTCTTAAAATCATTTACGTTATAGGCAACACCGCCTCCTTTTCCACCTAGCGTAAAGGCAGGCCTGATTACAGCGGGCAATCCTATCTTATCGACTGCTAACAAAGCCTCCTTTAATGTTGTAGCAATTTCCGACTTGGGGCTCTTTATCCCTATTCTATCCATACTTTTTTTGAAGAGTGACCTATCCTCAGCTTTCTCTATAGCATCCCTACTAGCCCCAATTAGTTGAATTCCATATAATTCTAATGTTCCGTTCTTATCTAATTCAACTGTTACATTAAGAGCAGTTTGACCGCCCATTGTTGGTAAGATTGCGTCAGGCTTTTCTTTTTCTATGATTTTTTCTATGGTTTTACTATTTATCGGTTCAATATATGTCACGTCTGCTAGTTCTGGGTCTGTCATTATCGTTGCAGGGTTGGAGTTCACCAAAATTATTTTGAATCCCTCTTCTCTTAATGCCTTACACGCCTGAGCTCCACTATAGTCAAACTCACATGCTTGGCCTATGACAATGGGGCCAGCTCCTATAAGTAGGATGGAATTAATATCGTTTCTTTTAGGCATACAAAATTTTACTTTGAATAAGAAAACTATAAGTGTACAAACACTTAACATAAACTCTTTATTTTTAAATATTTATATTTTTGATTGTAGTAATATTTATTATACGAGGATACTAAAGTTTTGGTTGAAAAAGTGCATTTATTCAGATCCCACAATTGTAATCAATTAAGAGCAGATCACGTCAATGATGAGGTTAAACTTGCCGGGTGGGTGCATAGGGTTCGCGATCATGGTGGAGTTCTTTTTATAGATCTTAGAGATCATTATGGCTTGACCCAAATCTTAGCTGACCCTGACAGCCCAGTCTTTTCTGCTGTAGAGAATATAAAACAAGAATGGTGCATATGTATAGAGGGAGTAGTAAGAAAAAGAGAAGATAGTTTAATCAACTCTAAGATTGCAACTGGTGAAATAGAGGTTTACATAGCCAATGTTTCAGTTTTGGGGGAGTCTGAGGAATTACCTCTACCTGTGTTTGGAGATCTTTCATATCCCGAAGAAACAAGACTTAAGTATAGGTTTTTAGATCTACGAAAAGAATCAATACATAGAAATATGATTCTTAGGTCAAAAATAATTGAGTTTATCAGAAAAGAAATGTGGAAATTGGATTTTAATGAATTTCAAACTCCTATAATAACATCGTCCTCTCCAGAGGGAGCTAGAGACTTTTTAATACCATCAAGGTTACATCCAGGAAAGTTTTATGCTCTTCCCCAAGCACCACAAATTTATAAACAGCTTATTATGGTTGCCGGCTTTGATAAATATTTTCAGATTGCACCTTGTTTTAGAGATGAAGATCCAAGGTCTGATAGATCGCCTACTGACTTTTACCAGCTGGATGTTGAAATGTCTTTTGTAAGTCAGGAAGATGTTTTCCAACTAATTGAAAAAGTCTTTATTGGGCTCTTTGAAGAATTTTCAGATGGTTACAAGGTCAGCGCTGATTTTCCAATCATTAGCTATAGCGATTCACTTGATTGGTATGGTACTGACAAACCAGATTTAAGAAACCCAATCAAGATGTTAGACGTTTCAAGTTATTTTGAAGGTTCGGGCTTCAAAATTTTTTCTGACCTTCTAAAGAACAGGGAAAATCAAATTAAAGCAATTCCTGCTAAAGCAGGTGGAAGCAGAAAATTTTGTGATCGAATGAACAAATTTGCTCAAGAGCAAGGATTACCAGGAATGGGCTATATATTCTGGCGTTTGACAGATGAAAAAAAAATTGAAGCAGCTGGGCCAATAGCTAAAAATCTGGGAGATCAGAAAACTGAGGAATTAAGAGGCTTTTTGAATATGGAAAGTGGTGACGCAGTTTTCTTTTTTGGAGGAAACCCCTCACACTTTAATGATATTGCAGCGAAGGCAAGAAATGTTATAGGTTTAGAATTAGGTCATACCGTAGAAGAGTCTTACGAGTTTTGTTGGATAAATGATTTTCCAATGTATGAGAAAGATAAAGAAACGGGTAAAGTAGAGTTCTCTCACAACCCATTTTCTATGCCAAAGGATGATTTGTTTGCTAAAGAATTAGAACCCCTAAATATCTTGGGTCTACAATATGATCTGTCATGTAATGGTTATGAGATACTTTCGGGTGCTATTAGAAATCATAACATAGAGTCATTGTTTAAAGCATTTGAGATAGCAGGTTACAAGAAAGAAGAAGTAGAGGAACGATTTTCTGGGTTAGTGAATGCTTTGAAATTTGGAGCACCCCCTCACGGTGGATGTGCTGCTGGTATAGATAGAATTGTAATGTTATTGGCGAAAGAAGAGAATATTAGAGAAGTGATTATGTTTCCTATGAACCAGAGAGCGGAGGATCCAATGCTTGGGTCTCCAAGACTCCCAACAGATGATCAGCTTGAAGAATTAAAACTGCGTGTGATAGATGAAGAAATTGTCTAATTCTACGGCATAAAAAAGTTTATCCCAAAACATGTAGGCACCCATACTAATAGTGTAATTATAGTGGTAATATAAAATTTCTTTTTTAAATTGGACTTAACAGGCGAGGATGGAGCCGTTCCTGGAACAATATTCTCAACATCTTTTTGAGTGGTTACATTTAAAGGCAAAATAATAAATAAGATTATGAACCAAAACACTGAAAAAAGGACTATTACTGCCGTTATAGTCATTTTTAAACTTGCTCGAGTTCGATGAGAGTCCCATTAAAGTCTTTGGGGTGAATAAAAATAACTGGCTTACCGTGTGCTCCGATTTTTGGTTCGCTAGAACCCAATATTGTTGCACCCTTTTCTATTAGCCTATCTCTAGCTTTCAGAATATCGGTCACTTCATAACAGATATGATGGATTCCTCCTCTTGGATTTTTGGATAGGAAATTTAATATTGGACTTGTTTCCCCTAGAGGTTCTAGAAGTTCTATTTTTGTGTTTGGAAGTTCGATAAAAATCACGGACACGCCATGCTCCATTTGCGAGATTGGTTGGCCTACTTTAGCGCCTAACAAGTCTTGGTATGTTTTTGCTGCTTCTTTAAGATTTGGCGTGGCAATCGCTATATGGTTTAATTTCCCAATCATTCATTTAAACTTTGCTGATCATAATTTCTAATAAACTCTTTATAGATATTTTTTAACAAAACAATATCTTTAGTTTTTGTATTTTCATTTGCTTGATGCATTGTATCCCCAACCAAGCCAAATTCGATTACAGGATAAAATTTTTGTATAAATCTAGCATCAGATGTTCCCCCTCCTGTAGACAGCTTGGGTGTCAACTTTGTTATTTTTTTTATTGATTCAGACATAATATTTGAAAGGTGACCAGGTTTAGTTATAAAACTATCGCCGGACTCTCGGTACTCCACTCTTATTTTACTTTTCGAAGAGCTATTGAACTCTTGAGATATATTTTTTATTAAATTTTTTAAATCGGATGCTTTATAATTGTCGTTATATCTAACATTAAACTTAGCTTCACACTCTCCTGGTATCACATTTGAAGAAAGATTATTTGTTTCCACAGATGAAATATTTAGTGACGAAGGTCCAAAGAAATCATTTCCACTGTCAAGTTGATAAGATTTGAGTTTAGAAAGAAATTCTATTATTTTCTCAACTGGATTGATTGCTTTTTCGGGATATGCAACATGACCTTGTTTTCCTATGCAATATACAGTTCCATTTAATGAACCCCTTCTTCCGATTTTTATTGTGTCGCCCAATTTATCAGATGAAGTTGGTTCACCCACAATACAATGGTTGATTTGTTCCTTATTTTTTTTAATCCAATCAAGAATCGCCCTAGTTCCGAATTCTGCCTTACCTTCTTCATCACTTGTAAGCATTATAACTATTGAGCTTTTTAAATCATATTCTAAAATGGCTTCAGAGGCTGCGCACATAAATGCTGCCACAGCCGATTTCATATCTACGGCTCCACGACCAAATATTCTTCCTGATTTGATTTCACCTGAGAAGGCACCATATTTCCACTGTTTTGGGTCTCCCGGGTGAACAACATCTACGTGTCCATTAAAGGCAATCGTTTTTTCATACGTTTTTTCTGGTTTCCATCTAGCGAAAAGATTTTTAACATTATTTTCAACAAATAAATTACAGGAGAATTTCCTATTGTTTAATTGTGATCTCACATACTCTAATGATCCACCGTCTTCAGGGGTAACTGATTGAAAAGTTATCAATTTTTTTGCAAGTAATATGGGGTCATTTACAAACATTTACTCAGTTAATCTCTTAGAAGTTCATTAATAGATGTTTTTCCTCTAGTTTTCTCATCTACTCTTTTTACTATCACCGCGCAATATAGATTGACATTATTTTTTGAAGGAATGGAACCTGATACAACGACAGAATAAGGAGGAATCTCTCCATATGTAATTTCTCCAGTTTCTCTGTCAAAAATTTTTGTTGATTGACTTATGAAAACACCCATGCCAACTACCGATCCTTCTCGTACTATACATCCCTCCACTACCTCAGATCTTGCTCCTATAAAACAATTATCTTCAATTATTGTAGGAGAAGCTTGCATAGGCTCTAAAACACCACCAATACCTACTCCTCCTGAAAGGTGTACATTCTTACCAATTTGGGCACAAGACCCTACTGTTGCCCAGGTATCCACCATAGATCCACTATCAACATAAGCGCCTAGGTTTACAAAAGATGGCATTAAAACTACATTTTCAGCAATGAAAGCTGACTGCCTGACCACCGCATTTGGCACTGCTCTAAAGTTTTTCTTTCGCCATTCAGTTTCATCCCAGCCTTTGAACTTGTTGTCAACTTTGTCCCACCAGGTACCTCCCTGAGGTCCGCCTTTTTGTAATTCCATATCACGCAAACGAAAACTGAGCAAAACCGCTTTTTTTGCCCATTGATTAACATTCCAGTCCCCATTTTCTTGTCTTTCAGCAACTCGAACTTCACCATTTCCCAACATTTTAAGGGTTTTTTCTACTGAGGTTCTAATTTCTCCAGTTGTTGTTGTATTAATTTTATCTCTATTATCCCATGATTTTTCTATCATTTCTTTTAACTGAAGTTCTAACATGGTTGCTCCTTTTAACGTTATTCAAATTTCAAAATAAACTCTACAATTTCACTTCTTTGGAGTGGATGAAAATTATCATCAGAGACGGTAATGACTCTTTTATTTCCTTTAGCATCATTCCAAATAGCTAATCCTTCCAGATTATCAAATTGGTTTGGATTTGAAGTAAAAATTATTTTCGGTTTATTGTTACCAAAAAAATCTAAAGAAAGTAATCGAAATCTTGATTTAAACCCGTTTGTCCAGGAGAACTTCCTTTCTAACAATAGCAATTTATTCTCAGAGATAAATACTGCACCGGTTACTAAAAAGTCATTATTAATCTCTATCTCTTTTATTAATGACCAGGTATCACTCTCATACCTATAAATTGGTAGTAAATTTTTCCCTTTTGGAGGCTTCTCTGGTATGGCTACTAACCTATTGTATTTATCAATGGCTAGCGCCTCAATACCACTGTTGCTTCCCAATTTTTTGAAATCTTGATGCCTCTCTAGGAATTTTGCTTTTCCATCAATATTTTCGTGCTTCATCACCCTATTATTCGACTCAAAAGATATGAAATACACTCCATTACTATCTCTTACGATAGACTCGCTATCTGTGTTTCGTTTATCTAATAACTCTCCTTTACTAGAGAGTAGCCGTCCATCTCTTTTGATTGCGAAATCTTTTATATTTTGATTTTGATCTCTTATTAAATTCAATTCAAAGAAAAATGACTTGTCTGTAATCATTAATAACTCTAAACCATCATCAGAAATATCTATTCCAGAAAAACCGCCGTAATTATCTTCATTTCTCTCAATATTAAGATAGCCAGTAGGGATTAATTTCCATGTTTTAGTATCACCAGTTACAACTGCTACACTTGCAAAAAAAATAAAAAGAAAAAATATTGGGTGCTTCATTAAATAGTTTTTTTAATTTTCACTAAGGCCAGCAAGGCCCACCCAATAAATAACAAGATAATAATCGGTATTAAGCCAATTTGTTGGGATCCGCTTGCAAGTGTAAACCAAGTTATCAACATGGGAGCCAGAAAAGCGGTTGCTCTTCCAACCAAAGCATATAAACCAAAACTCTCTGTGAGACGGTTCTCATCAACTAAAAAAACTAACAGTGTTCTCGAAGCAGACTGTATCGGTCCGCTGACAAAACCTAGGATGCCACCAGCTATATAGAAGATTATGTCAGCTGAATTTGAGCTTGGATCCAGCTGTACGCCATAAAAGCTGCTACGGGTTAGACCAAATATAATTATGATTACAACGAGTAAACCTGCTAACATGATATTTATACAAAATTTTGATCCAAACTTACTATCCCATATACCGCCTAGGTATGCTCCGATTGTTCCAGTTGAAGCAGCCAATATACCGAATAAACCAAGCTGTACTGTACTCATTTCTAAAACCCCCGCCGCGTAAATACCCCCAAAAAAGAAAATGGCATTCATAGCATCTCTGTAGAACATCGAAGAGACTAGATACCATGCTAAGTTTCTGTCGTTTTTTAAATTAATTATATTCGAGAGTAGATCTTTTAGAGCCTTCATAACGTCTAATTTACTTACAGTAGCCAACTTTGCTTCTGGAACAAAAATAAAGAAAGGAATAATAAAAATTAAATACCATATTGCAGTCAAAGGTCCTACAATTCGGGTGCCCTCTCTTTGTTCCGGATCTAGGCCAAAAATTGGATTATTGCCTAATAATGTCAATCCATTATCTTGCTCAACAAAGAGTAGCAACATTATAATAAGAGAGACCAATCCACCGAGATACCCTAATCCCCAGCCAGAACCTGATAACTTACCTAAATTACTTGGTTTAACAAGGCTTGGCATCATTGAATTATTAAATACTGTTGAAAAATCAACTGCAACAAACCCTATTGTATATGCAAGAAGAATCCAAAAAGTATTTTCCATATTTGGTTCTGCAAACCAAAGGCTGAATGTGGCTATTAAAAAAAACATTGAGAAAAACATTATCCAAGGTTTTCTTTTTTGGGTTTGATCAGCCATCGCTCCCAGGATTGGTGAAAACACTGCAACAATAACACCCGATGCAGTAACAGCCGTGCCAATAAGCGCTTGTCCTTCTACCGGGTTACTAGCAACTGCAGAGACAAAATAGGGACCAAAGATAAATGTGGCAATTAATGTGTGAATTGGTTGGCAAGCCCAATCAAACAGCATCCACGAATATATTTTTATTTTTTCCCCCATGAGACAATAATAACAACTTTTTTGAATAGTGGTTCTTTTATTTCTATTTTTTACTATTACTTATATAATAACATAAAAATCAGTTATAAGGTCCCCCTATGGTTTCTGTACTAGAGATATTAGACTTAATTTTATATATTCTAAGTTGCATTGTAATCGCACAAATTATATTGAGCTGGTTGATAAACTTTAACATTTTAAACAGAAACCAACAATTAGTAATGCAGTTGTGGAATGGTCTCAACCAGTTGTTAAATCCAATATATAGTCGTATAAGACGCTTTTTGCCATACTCAGGACCGATAGATTTTGCGCCTCTTGTCGTTATTATTTTAGTCTGGTCAGCACAAATTATTATCCGCAACAATCTATAAAATTTAGATAGAAGCCATATACAAAACTTTTATTTAATCTTGTTTGTTATTTCTTCTAGCTAACTCCCTCAACCTGAGTGCCTTAAGTTTTATAAAGCCTTCAGCGTTTTTTTGATCGTAAAGGCCTTGATCGTCCTCAAACGTAACCAATTTTTCGGAGTAGAGGCTTTTTGAGGATTGCCTAGCAATAACTACGGCACTTCCCCTATATAATTTTAGAGTAACCTCGCCTTCAACAAATAGTTGACTTTCATCAATCAAAGCTTGAAGCATTTTTCTTTCAGGCGAAAACCAAAGACCATTGTAAATTAATTCTGCATATTTTGGCATTATCTCATCTTTCAAATGTGCTGACCCACTATCCAGCGTTATGCTTTCAATACCTCTGTGAGCTTCTAATAAAATAGTGCCGCCGGGAGTTTCATAAATTCCTCTTGATTTCATACCAACAAACCTATTTTCAACTAGGTCTAGCCTTCCTATTCCATGTTTTGAACCTATTACATTAAGTTCCTCTAACAACTTTCCTGGTGGATAATTTTTCTGATTTAAAGCAATGGGATCTCCGTTTTTGAAAGTTAAATTAATAATATCTGATTTCTCAGCAGCACTTTCAGGTTGTTCCGTTCTTTGAAATATATATTCTGGAGCTTCTTTTGAGGGATCTTCCAATATTAAGCCCTCAGAGGAGGTATGCAATAGATTCGCATCTACTGAAAAAGGAGCTTCACCGACCTTATTTGAAG